>CANJXV010000127.1 GCA_947478935.1 Comamonadaceae bacterium | reverse complement strand
TTATTGCGCCAGGCGCAGGTGATGTGGGCCACGCGCTTTCCCGATGGCTTTGCCCCGCGCTTTGAAACGTCGATGAACTGGAGCGCCAGCGTTGCGCCGTTTGAGCCCGGCCCCACCGACATCCGTGGCGACAAAGCCTCTGACACTTTAACGGCGCGGGCGCTGTTAAAAGATTGGCGTGGGCGTTACAGCCCAGAGCAGATTGAAGTGCTGGCCGCCCTCATGGTCAAAGCAGTGCACGAGGTCGCTCCCCTGGCTGCCGCCTGTGCGCCCGATGATCGCGCGGCTTGGGCCCAAGCTAGCCGCACTGCTTGCGAGAGCGGCTGGTCCGGGCCGGGTGCAGCCTGGGAGGCTATCGCCATGGCTATGGCGCTGCAATGGGCGGCCATATCACGCTATGCCACCGACGTGTTGTTCACCAGAGAGGCGCGGGCCGGTGTGGATTGCGTGCTGGCACTCGAAGGCTTGGCGCCTGATCCGCTGCTGGGGGGCTTGCAGCGGGTGTGGGGCGATGCCCTGTACCGAATGCCTCTGGTCTCCGAAAGCGCCGCCTCCCGACCCAAATCCACATTAGTAACGGCACCTGCTTCTGTTTCTGCATTGGCGTTTTCGCCGCAGTTACATGCTTGCGCGGATGCCGCGCAGGAGGCACAGTGCGCAGCAGCCAGCGTGCTGGCGCATATCGCGGCGGATCGCTACCCCTTGGCTTTGATTTGCTCAGACCGCGCATTAACCCGGCGCATTCAGGCTTTGCTCGATGGCGCGGGCGCCATGGTGCGTGACGAAACTGGCTGGATGTTGTCCACCACCCATGCCGGTGCGGCGGTGACGGCTTTACTGCGCGCCAGTGCTTGGAACGCCAGCAGCGACGCGGTGCTGGCCTGGCTGAAACTAGCCCCTGCGCTGGCACCGGCCAGTGTCGCGATGGAAGCCTATTTACGGCGCCAACAGTTACGTGATTGGCGCGAAGTTTCCTTGCGTTTGGCCGGTGCCGAGCGCCCCAAGGGCCAGGATGCGATTGCCATTGCTACTTGCGTTGCCGCCTGCGACGCATTGCGCCAGGCTTTTAGTGGGCGCCGCAGCATGGCGCAGTGGCTGGGGGTGCTCGAGCTTGCCCTGCGCGATGGCGGAATGTGGGATGTCCTGAACGGCGACGCCGCAGGCTTGCAATTATTGGCATTGAGCGCTTTAGACCGCCCGCAAGAGCGCGAACGCTTGCAGGCACAAAGCTTGTGGGGCGTGCAAGCAATGGACGCGCTTGACTTCAATGCATGGATGCAAGCGCTGCTCGAAGGCAATACCTTCCGTCCGGAGTACCCGGCGCATGAGCAAGTGGTCTTGTTGCCCATGAGCCAAATACTGGCCCGGCCTTTTGCGGCAGTGGTGTTGGCCGGTTGCGACGAAATCCGCCTGCCGCGTGTGCCGGAATCAAACAGCCTGTGGACACCAGCTCAACGCAAGGCACTGGGCTTGCCCGAGCGCGGCGCCTTAGCCCAGGCCAGCGAGCGCGCCTTTTTGCATGCCCTAGACCACCCGCATTGCGCTATTTTTTGGCGTACCAGTGACGATGCCGGGGAATCTATTGCCGCCAGTCCCTTGGTACGCGCGCTGCTGACCCGCGGGCCGCTTCCAACCGCCGAGGACCGGCGCAGCCGGCGGACGCTCTGCGCTCGGCCACTTTTGCCACCCCAGCCCAGCGCGCCGGGCATGATTTCCGCCCAGCTCAGCCAAAGTGCGTACGAAGACTTGCGCAATTGCCCCTACCGTTTTTTCGCGCAGCGCCAATTGGGCTTGTACGGTACCGACGAATTAGAAAGCGAAGTGGACAAGCGCGACTTTGGCCAATGGCTGCACCGGGTGCTAGAGCATTTTGAGCGGGCGATGCAGTCGGCGCCGCAGGTAGGGCCAGACCTCCAACCTGCACTGCTGAAATCTGCTGGTGATGCGGCGACCCTAGCGCTGGGGCTGGATGCCGATGAGTTTTTGCCTTTTGCTGCAGCCTGGCGCACCATGGGCGAAGCTTATTTGGCCTGGCGCCAACAGCATGTGGCTGCGGGCATGGTATTTGACCAAGCCGAGGTTTCATTAGAACGGCCCCTGGGCCGCGTCACCCTGGTGGGCCGCATCGACCGGCTAGACCGCAGCGCCAGCGGAGCCAGCCTGATACTGGACTACAAAACCGAATCGCCCGATGTCACGCGCAAGCGTGTGAAGCAGCCGCTGGAAGATACGCAAATGGCGTTTTATGCCGCGCTTCACGCCAAAGATGAAGATGCCGGCGCTTACCTGAGTTTTCACGAGCGCGAGGGCTGCAAAACCATAGCGCAAACCAATTTGCTCGGGGCGCGCGATGCCTTGGTGCAAGGCATTCACGAGGATATGGAGCGCATCGCGGGTGGGGCCGTTTTACCCGCGCTGGGCGAGGGCAGCACCTGCGATTTTTGCAAAGTGCGCGGACTGTGCCGCAAGGACTTTTGGGCTCCGGCATGACAGACGCAAAAACGCCAGTGCCAGCTGATGCCCATCACCATGCTGAGGCCGCTTACGCGCACGACGGACGACGCGTATCGCAAGCGGCGTTTTACGCTATCGCGTGCGACCCCCGGCGCAGCGTGGTCGTTGAGGCCTGTGCGGGCGCAGGCAAGACCTGGATGCTGGTCTCGCGGATGCTGCGCGCCTTGCTCGAGGGTGCGCAGCCGCATGAATTGCTGGCCATTACCTTTACCAAAAAAGCCGCGGGCGAAATGCGCCAGCGCCTGAACAGCTGGGTAGAAGAATTTAGCCAAGCCAGTGACGCGCAATTGCAGCAAGCGCTGCGCGATCGGGGTTTGGGATCTGATATCGGTGCAGAGCAATTGGCGCGATTACGCGGCCTGCACGCAATGCTGCTCCAGGCCGACCGTCCCGTGCAGGTACGCACTTTTCATGGCTGGTTTGCGACCTTGGTGCGCAACGCGCCGGTGGGTGAGTTGATGCGCTGGGGGCTGCCGGTGCAGTACGAATTACTGGAGGACGACAGCCGCGCGGTGGCGCAGTTGTGGCGGCGTTTCCATCGGCGTGTAGCGCAAGACGCGGCGGCGCGGCAAGACTATGAAGACGCTGTGGCTGTTTATGGCCGCCACCAGACGCTCAAAGCACTGGAAGCTGCGCTGGCTAAGCGCGTTGAATTTGCCTTGGCCGATGCGCAAGGCGTGGTCCAGGCCTCGGTACAAACCATGGGGGAACGCTTTGCATCGATGGCCGGATATGAAGAGCCCTTGCAGGCCTTATCCGGCGCGGCGGCAAAGACTTTATTGGAGGCGGCGGCCCACACCTTGGGCGCAGCCAGCCAAAAGTCGTACGCGGCCAAGGGCGCGCAATTGCAGCAGGCTTTGCAAGAGGGTGACTCGAACTCCATTTTTGATGCCCTGCTGACTAAATCGGATGGCCCACGTTCCTTTGGTGAAAAAATAAACGGCCGGGCCGAGATACAGGCAGCGCAACAATTGCTGCTGGATATCCGCCGCGCGCAATTGCAGCACCGGGCCTGGCTGCATCAGCAGCGCATGGCTCGCATGACCCGCGGCTTGTTAGAAGACTACGCCGCTTTGAAGCGCGAGCGCTCCTGGTTAGACATGAACGACCTGGAGTTGACCGCTTACCGCTTGCTGACCGATGCCCGCAGCGGCGCCTGGATTGGCGAGCGCCTAGATGCGCAAGTGCGCCACTTGCTGATCGATGAGTTTCAGGATACCAACCCCTTGCAATGGAAAACGATGCAAGCGTGGATTGGCAGTTATGCCGGAGCTGCACGCGCGCCCTCTATCTTTATCGTCGGTGACCCCAAGCAAAGCATTTATCGCTTTCGCCGCGCCGAGCCCCAGGTGTTTCAGGATGCCAAACTTTTTATCGCCAAGGAACTCGGTGGCGACAGCCTGAGCTGCGACCATACGCGCCGCAATGCGCAAGGCGTGATGGAGCTGATCAATACGGTGTTTACGCCGCTGGCAGAAGCTGGCGGGTTTGAAGGTTTTCGCGCGCACACCACCGCTTCAGAATCGACCGGCTGCGTACTGCAATTGCCGCAAGTCTTGAAAGAAGTGGTCGCCGCTGGCGCAGCCCATGAAGAGGACGAAGTCAGCGTATGGCGCGACTCGCTAGGCACGCCGCGCCATAGCCCCGAGGACAAGCGCAAAGTGCTCGAAGCGCGGCAGGCCGCTGGCTGGCTGGCCCATGCATTGCGTGGCGTTGGTGGGTTTAAAGCAGCTCCTATCCAAGCGTCCGACGTGATGGTTCTGGCGCGCAAGCGCGAACGTCTGGGCTTGTTCAAGCAAGAGTTAGAAGCGTTGCACATACCCGCGCAATTTGCGGAAAAAACAGAACTCCATGAACTGCCTGCCGTGCAGGACTTACTGGCCCTGGTCGACGCACTGGTGTCGCCACGCCACGATGTGTCGCTGGCGCAGGCCCTGAAGTCACCGCTTTTTGGATTGGACGATGCGCTGCTGGTGCAATGGGTGCAGCACTTGCAGTCCCGCAGTGCGGACAGCACCCCTGGCTGGTTGCCTGCCTTGCTGGGTGATGCACCGCTACCCGCCCATTTGGCGGAGGTTTTCACACCGATCGCGGACAAGCTGCGCCGCTGGCAAAGCCTGCTGCTGCAATTGCCTCCGCACGATGCCCTAAGCGCTATTTATCGCGAAGGCGATGTGCTGGCCGTATACACCGCCACCGTGCCCCCGGCGCAATCGGCCAGTGTGCAAGCGCATTTGCATGCGCTCTTGGGCGCGGCCTTGGCAGTTGATGGCGGGCGATTTCTAACGGCTTACGGGTTTGTGCGTTCCCTGCGCGCCGGTGGCTATACCGTGCCCCAATTGGCCCAGCCCGGTGCGGTACAACTACTCACCGTACACGGCGCCAAAGGCTTGGAAGCGCCCATGGTGCTGATGCTGGACTGCGATAGCGAAAGCCCCAAATCCACCAGCATGGGTGTATTGGTGCAGTGGCCGGGGCAAGATGATTTTCCGCGCCGCTTTGTGTTTCTGGCCAGCGAGTCCACGCCACCGCCGTGCTGCGAAGACTTGTTGGCGCAGGAGACGATTGCACGCACCCGCGAAGAACACAATGCTTTGTATGTGGCGCTCACGCGCGCCAAAGAGGCATTGGTGTTCTCCGCCATGCAGCCGCACCGCGACAACGCCCATAGTTGGTGGAAGCTCTTGCAAGCCCATGCGCAAGAGGCGGAGCCGGTGCCAGCCAGCCTAGGTTCAGACCCTGCGACTGAATCTGCTTGGGCCGATGGCCAGGTGCATGATTTACCGGTGCTGCCCGCTGCCTTGCGCCGCGCCTTTAGCCCGGTAGCGGCCACCGTGCCGCTGGATGCCGACGCTGATTTGGAATCACGCATTGGCCAGGCGATGCATTGCTTGCTAGAACACTATGTTCCTGGCCATGGCAGCGAACACGGGCTATGGAGCCCGCATGCATGGCGCCTGGCGCAAAACCAACTTGCTTTAGATGAATCGCAGATGGCGCGCGCATCCCTAGGCGCGCAAGCGATTGTGCAAGGCGAGGGTGCCTGGGTTTGGGATGCAAACCTGGTGCAATGGCAGGGCAATGAAATCAATATTTACCACCGTGGGCGCAGCCTGCGCATGGACCGTTTGGTACAACGTAGTGACACCGGGCACTGGTGGGTGCTGGACTACAAAAGCGCCGCGCGACCCCAGGCCGATCCTGCCTTGTGTGCCCAGTTAGCCACTTACTGCGCGGCAGTGCGTCTGGCCTATCCAGGACAGATAGTTCGCGCTGCATTTTTAAGCGCGACGGGGCAATTGATCGAGCCTGCGTTGCCCGGGGAAGCGACATGACCAGCGAGATCGGCACACAGGCCGGCGCGGTGCCAGTGCTGGAATGCGAAGTCGCCATCATTGGCGGCGGACCTGCGGGCTTGATGGCTGCGCAAGTCTTGTCAGAGGCCGGTGTTCAGGCGCATGTGTTTGACACCATGGCCTCGGTAGGCCGCAAGTTTTTATTAGCGGGGCGCGGTGGATTAAATCTGACGCATGCCGAAGGTGCCGACGCATTTGCCGGCCGCTACGGACAAAGGCGCGAGGCGATCACCGCCGCGCTGGGCGCCATCGATGCGTCGGGCGTGCGCCGCTGGGCACATGACTTGGGCATAGATACTTTTGTGGGCTCTTCCGGGCGCGTGTTTCCCTCGGATATGAAAGCTGCGCCCTTGCTGCGCGCCTGGTTGCAGCGCCTGCGCCACCCGCAGTCGGGGGTGCCGGTGCAGTTCCACATGCGCCATCGCTGGTTGGGTTGGGATGATGGTGAATGCTTGCGTTTTGTCAGTGCGCAGGGCGAGCGGCGTGTGCGTGCCAAGGCGGTATTGCTGGCGATGGGTGGCGGTAGTTGGGCTCGCTTGGGTTCGGACGGTAACTGGGTGGCTTTACTCGCAGAACGCGGTGTGGCCGTCGCGCCTCTGTTGCCCTCCAATTGCGGCTTTGATGTAGCGGGCGGCTGGAGCCCCTATTTTGCGGAGCGCTTTGCCGGGCAGCCTTTGAAGTCGGTGGCGATACGCATTCCTGGCGCGCCAGGCGGTGCGCCCGTGTTTGACCGCAAAGGTGAATTTGTGGCAACCGCCAGCGGCGTGGAAGGCAGCCTGGTGTATGCCGCTTCGGCCCTTTTGCGCGAGGAACTGGCGCGCCACGGGCAAGCGACTTTTTACTTGGACTTGCTGCCCGCTTTGACCGCAGAGCGCGTGCTCGCCGAAGTGGCTCATCCGCGTGGTTCGCGCTCGCTGTCTAGTCATTTGAAAAGCCGTTTGCACTTGGACGGCATCAAGGCCGCTTTGCTGCGCGAATGTCTGGGCGCTGAATCCATGGCCCAACCGAACGCCTTGGCTGCGGCCATCAAAGCTTTGCCCATCCGATTGCAGGCCGCGCGGCCCTTAGACGAGGCCATCAGCTCGGCAGGCGGCGTTTTGTTTGAAGTGCTTACGCCCGATTTGATGCTGGAGCACCTGCCCGGAGTGTTTTGCGCTGGCGAGATGCTTGATTGGGAAGCGCCTACCGGCGGCTATTTGCTGACCGCCTGCCTGGCCACGGGCCGCGTCGCGGCGCTTGGTGTGTTGCGCTTTTTGGGTCGCTAGAGGAAATAAGGTTGACGAGCCTGACCCCGGCACTGGCTCCACAGTTAGGGCTGCTTGGTTCCCCACCTGACCCGGTTGGCCGCTTCACCATGCGGGGA
>CANJXV010000126.1 GCA_947478935.1 Comamonadaceae bacterium | reverse complement strand
TAGAAAAATACGTTGCATCGCACTACGCATTTCGTTGGCGCCAGGCCATGACCTTGCACTACCTGCCACGCTGGCAAAACACAACGATCGAGGTGGAGGGCGCATCCCAACGGATCCAGGAAGACTGCATGCGCTTTGCCAGACAAACTGAAGACATCGGCCTGGGCGTGGTGCGTGCGGTGATGACCTTGATCTCGTTCATTCCCATTTTGTGGAGCTTATCCAAAGGTATGGCGATTGTCTGGCTGCAATTTGAAGGCTCGCTATTGTGGGTCGCCTTGACAACGGCGGTGGGCGGCTACCTGTTGTCTTGGTTTATCGGTGGCCGACTGCCCGGCTTGGAGTACAACAACCAGAAAGTGGAAGCAGCCTTGCGTAAAAACCTGGTCTACGCCGAGGACCAACGCGCACGCATGGACTTAAGCGAAGTGCTCTCGCTTTTTAGTGCGGTACGGTTTAACAATTTCCGTCTGTTTAATAACTATGCCTACTTCAACCTCTGGAGCAATTTATACGGGCAGACCATGATTATTTTTCCTTACTTGCTGATGGGGCCTTCTTTGTTCACCGGAATCATTACCCTGGGGGTCATCCAGCAGGTCAGCAATTCATTTGGCGAGGTGAATAACTCTTTCTCCTACCTGATAGACCGCTGGACAGACGTCACAGAACTGCGGTCTATTTACCGACGCCTCACGGAGTTTGAAAAAGCCCTGCAACCTGAACCGTAGCTCAATTGTTATAAGCTAAGGCCTAGATCCATCCCAGGCAAGTGCGATGGAAAACCTTAAACCTCCTTAGGCAGGCAGCTTATGCAATTCAAACTCAACGGCAAATCGGTGGACTTGGACGTAGAAACCGACATGCCCTTGCTCTGGGCGATTCGCAATGAAGCGGGTCTGACCGGTACCAAATTCGGATGCGGCGTGGCGCAGTGCGGTGCTTGCACCGTGTTGCTCGATGGCGAGCCGGTGCGCTCATGCAGCATTCCGGTAGCCGTTGCCAGCGGACGCAAAGTCACTACCATCGAGGGCCTGGGGGGCAAGTCCGCGCTGCAAAAGGCCTGGATCGAAAAGCAGGTGCCGCAATGCGGCTACTGCCAGTCCGGCATGCTGATGGCCGCTACCGCCTTGCTGGCGCGCAAGCCCCACCCCACCGATGCGGACATCGACGCGGCGATTACCAATTTATGCCGCTGCGGCACCTATCCGCGCATCAAGACGGCCATCAAAGCCGCATCCAATCTCTGAACGGGGGATCACCATGAAGCTACACACCACATCCGCCCAAGCCAACCCTATTCAGAGCGAGCTGGCCAAGCCATCGCGCAGGGGCTTTTTAAAGCAGACCAGCGCGGGCACGGTAGCCGCCTGGACCGGTGGCCTCAGTTTGGGCTTTTACCTGCCCCCTGCCGTGGCCGACAAACTAGCTACCGACGGGCCGCAAGCGGGCGCGGCCGACATTAACGCGTGGATACGCATCAGCCCTGACAACCGCGTGTTCTGCCAGGTATCGCGCTCCGAGATGGGCCAGGGCACCAGCACCAGCCTGCCCATGATGCTGGCCGAAGAGCTGGAATGCCGCTGGGACGATGTGCGCATGGAATTTGCCTCGGTCAACGAACACATCGCGCGTAACAAGGTCTATATCACTTTTGGTACCGGTGGCAGCCGGGGCACGCGGGACTCGCAATTGGTGATGCGCAAAGCCGGCGCCACGGCGCGCGAAATGCTCAAGCTCGCCGCCGCGCAGCGCTGGGGCGTGCCAGTGGGCGAGCTTGTCGCCAAGCAAGGAAAAGTCAGCCACGCGGCCAGTAAGCGCAGCGCCAGCTATGGCGAACTGGCCGCATCCGCCGCGCAACAGAAAGCACCCAGCGACATAACACTCAAAAGCCCGGAGCAATGGACGCTGATCGGCAAGCCGCTCAAGCGTTTTGACATTCCAGCCAAGTGCGACGGCAGCGCCATCTACGGCATTGATGTGCGCGTGCCGGGCATGCTGTATGCCGCCATAGCCCAGTGCCCGGTGTTTGGTGGCGTGCCCAAATCGGTGGACAGCGCGGCGATATTGTCGCGGCGCGGCATCAAAAAAGTAGTGACCGGGCCGGACTTTGTGGCGGTGGTGGCCGACAACTGGTGGCGGGCGCAGCAAGCGCTTAAAGCCGTCAAAGTGGTGTGGGACTACCGAGGCAACGAAAAGCTGGACGACCAGGCCATTACACAAACCCTGCAAACCGGTGTGCTGGCAGCGCGCAGCCTGCGCAGCGAAGGCGATTTTGAAGCCACCTGGGCTGCTGCCATAAGCGCGCAAGCGGGCGAGTACAAAACGGTAGAGGCGGAGTATTTCACGCCCTACCTCAATCACTTCACCCTGGAGCCGCAAAATTGCACTGCCTGGGTGAAAGGCGATAAGGCCGAAGTCTGGGCGCCTACCCAAAGCGCTGAAGCCACCCTCAATGAAGCCGCCAAAACCCTGGGCGTGCCGGTGGAAAACGTGACCGTGCACCGCCCCTACCTGGGCGGCGGCTATGGGCGGCGCGGCGCATCGCAGGACTATGTGCGCCAGTCGGTGCTGATAGCCCGCGAGCTAGGCGGCACACCAGTGCAATTGCTCTGGTCGCGCGAAGAGGATATGCAGCACGACTTTTACCGGCCTGCAGCCCTGTACCGCCAGCGTGCTGTGGTGGCCAAAGATGGGCGCGTGCTGGGCTGGCAGGCCCGCATGGCCTCGCAATCGATCATGGAAAAAATCCGCCCCGCATCGCTGAAAAACGGGCAGGACCACCAAGCGGCCGAATCCTTTCACGATATGCCTTACCAAGTGGACAACTTGGATGTGCGCCACGGCATTTGCCAGATCAATGTGCCGGTGGGATTCTGGCGCTCGGTGTTCCATTCGCAAAACCCGTTTGCGCGCGAAAGCTTTTTGGATGAAGTGCTGCATGCAGCGGGCAAGGACGCGTTAAAGGGCCGCTTGGACCTGCTGCCTGCCGGCGGGCGCGACCATAAAGTGTTAGTGGCCGCGGCCCGCGAAGCCAATTGGGGGGCGAAATTGGCCCCTGGGCGTTTTCAAGGACTGGCCGTGCAAGATGCCTATGGCAGCTTTGCCGCCTGCGTGGTGGAGTTATCGGTGTCCAAGCAAAAAGCCGTCACACTGCACCGCATCACCATCGCCGTAGACAGCGGCCATGTGGCCAACGTGGATTCAGCACGGGCACAAATTGAAGGCAATGTGGTCTATGCCGTGTCCAGCATTTTTATGAACGAGATCAACATCCAGGAAGGACGGGTGACACAAAGCAATTTGCCCGATTACCCCTTGGCCCAATTGCGCCAAACACCGCTTATTCAATCGGTGCTGGTGCCCACGGGCGGTGAAGTCTGGGGCGGTTTTGGCGAGCCGCCCTATGCGCCCATTACTCCAGCCATTGCCAACGCGATTGCCGCCGCCACGGGCGTGCGATTGCGCCGCACGCCATTTAGCCACGAGGGATTTTCGCTGGCCTAGGCTCTGTTATCAGGCGCGCAAGGTCTTGGCAAAAAACGCCAGCGTGCGCTCCCAGGCCTGGGCGGCAGCAGCGCTGTCAAAGCGCGGCGTGGTGTCGTTGTTAAAGCCATGTTGCGTGCCCGGGTAGGTGTGTACCTCCATGCGCACGCCTGCGGCCTTTAAGGCTTCTTCATACGGCGGCCAGGCTTTGTTAATCCGGTCGTCGGTTCCGGCGAAATGCAGCAGTAGCGGTGCCTTGACTTTGACAGCCTCGCTAGCCGCAGGCACGTCGCCATAAAAAGGCACGGATGCCGCCAGCTGTGGCAGGCGGGTCGCCAAGCGGTGCGCCATGCCACCGCCCCAGCAAAAGCCCACTGCGCCCATGGCGCCGGTGCCATCGCTGCGGCTAGCTAGAACACCGGCAGCGGCGACAAAATCTTCCAAGGTCTTGGCCTGGTCTAACTGCCCAAACAGCTGGCGCGCTTTGTCCTCGTCGCCGGGGTAGCCGCCCAAGGGGGTGAGCGCATCGGGCGCAAAGGCCATGTAGCCGGCCAACGCCAGGCGGCGGGCGATGTCTTCGATATGCGGGTTGAGGCCGCGGTTTTCATGGGCGACCAGCACCGCGGGCAATTTACCGGAGGCGCTGGCAGGCCGCACCAGATATCCGCGCATCGTGCCGGACCCATTGGGCGAAGCATATTGCAGCCATTCGCTGCGGATGCGTGCATCGTCTTTGGCAATGACTTGGCCCAAAGCGAAGTCCGGGCTCAGGGCAGCCAACAGTCCCGCCGCCGTGGCGCCACCTACCGCAAATTTTTGTGCCGCTTGCAAAAAGCCGCGTCGGTCGATGGTGCCGTGGACATAGGCATCAAACAAAATTAAAAGTTCTTGGTCAAAGTCTTGGGCGGATTTGCGCTGCATCGTTGTTTTTCCAAAGTTTCAATCGGTGTTCTGCACTTGCTGTGCAGGCTGGGCCTCTGGGGCCCGTTCAATATACAGGACGCCGATGACCGCAGGCTCCCGTTGGACAGAAAACCCTGCGGGTTTGGGGCGCTAAGATGCTCTAATTCATAAGGAGAGTGCTATGGGCAAAATCGTCAACTTCCAGCGCCCCGACGGCAAGGGCTTGCAAGGCTACCTGGCCGAACCTTCGGGTAAGCCGCAAGGGCCTGCGATCGTCGTCATCCAGGAATGGTGGGGGCTCAATGACCAGATTCGCGGCGTGGCAGACCGCCTGGCTATCGCTGGTTTTCAAGCACTGGTGCCGGACTTGTACCGGGGCAAGTCCGCCGTGGAATCGGAGGAAGCGCACCACCTGATGGACGCGCTGGACTTTGGCGACGCGGCCTCCCAAGACATACGCGGCGCGGTGCAATTCCTGAAAAGTCGGAGTTCCAAAGTCGGCATCACCGGCTTTTGCATGGGCGGCGCGCTGAGCTTGCTATCGCTGACCCAAGCGCCCGAGATAGATGCCGGCGTGGTGTGGTACGGCTGCCCGCCGCTGGACTACATCGACGCCAGCAAAATCCACGCGCCCCTCATGGGCCACTGGGCCACACAAGATCAATTTTTCAAAATCGACACCATCGACGCGTTGGAAGAAAAATTAAGCGCCGCTAAAGTGGATTTTGAATTTCACCGCTACCTGGCCCACCACGCGTTTGCCAATGAAACTGCCGTCGGCCCCGCGCGTATCCCCGCCACGCAATACGACCCGGTCTGGGCGCAGCAGGCTTGGGATCGGACGCTGCATTTCTTTGGCCGCACATTGGGTTAACTCGCCCTTCACGATGGGCTTGGCCGGTTGGCAACCATCAAAACACTGTTCGCGAAGCGACAAGCTAAATTACAAGGAAAAGCTATGCGCCAGCTTCAACTCCCCGCCCGCTACGACCATGTAGGTAGTTTTCTACGACCGGCGTACCTACTAGAGGCGCGTGAGCGTAAGGCACGCGGCGAAATCAATGCTGCGCAATTGCGCGTGGTGGAAGATAAGGCGATTGCAGAAATTGTGCGGTTTCAGGAAGACGTAGGGCTCAAGAGCATTACCGACGGAGAGTTTCGCCGCACCTATTTCCATATCGATTTTCTGGACCAACTCGGTGGCGTGAAGACCGATATCCCAGTCACCATCATTAAAGCCGATGGCAGCGAAGAACTGGCGCCACCCACCATGCGCGTGATAGACAAGGTGCGCCATGTCAAGCCGATTCAGCTGGCCGATTTTCAGTATCTAAAAAGCCAGGTCAACGCTGGCCACCGGCCCAAGGTGGCTATCCCCTCGCCCACCATGTTGCACTTTCGCGGCGGGCGTGCTGGCATAAGCCGGGAGCACTACCCAGAGCTAGACCCGGTGTTTTACGAAGACGTAGCCAAGGCCTATGGTGATGAGTTGCGCGCCCTGTCGGCTGCCGGTTGCAACTATGTGCAAATGGACGATACCAATCTGGCCTATTTGTGCGACGAAAAAATGCGCGAAGCGGCGCGTGCACGCGGCGATGATCCCAATGAATTGCCGCACCGCTATGCCACATTCATCAATCGAGTCGTGGCGCAAAAACCCCCCGGCATGCTGCTGGCTATGCACCTGTGCCGGGGTAACTTTAAAAGCACGCATGCGGCCTCGGGCAATTACGAACCCGTAGCAGAGGCGCTACTTCAGGAGATGGACCTGGACGCCTATTTCATGGAATACGACAACGAGCGCAGCGGCGACTTTAAGCCCCTGCGTTATTTACCCAAAGGCAAGACGGTAGTGCTGGGCCTGGTCACCACCAAGTTCGGCACTTTGGAATCTAAGGATGCACTCAAGCGCCGCATTGACGAGGCCGCACGCTATGCACCTCTGGACCAACTGGCCCTGTCGCCGCAATGCGGTTTTTCCAGCACGGTGCATGGCAATGACATTGCCGTAGAGGCGCAGCGCAGCAAACTGCGCTTGGTGATTGAAACCGCACAGGAAGTCTGGGGTGGCGACTGAGTCGTCACAGGCTATGACGCATACCGCATGACGGCAACTCAAACACCACCTACGGATAGCGCGGTCTTGGACGCCGGGGTCGTCATCGTCGGGGGCGGGCCAGTGGGCCTCGGGCTGGCGATTGAACTGGGCCAGCGCGGCGTGCACTGTGTTTTGGTAGAGCGCTACCCCCAGCCCCAGCCCATACCCAAAGGGCAAAACCTGACGCAACGCACGCTAGAGCATTTCCACTTTTGGGGCGCAGAGCAGGCGCTGCGAGCAGCCCGCACTATCCCCCCCGAATACGGCATCGGCGGCCTGACCACGTATGGTCATTTGCTCAGCCCTTATGCCTACGATTGGTTGCAACGCGAATTGGTCAAACCGTTTTACTACTGTGCCAACGAGCGGTTGCCGCAGTACGCGACCGAGGCCGTGCTGCGCCAGCGTGTGGCCCAACTACCCACAGTACAAACTTTTTTCGGCTGGGACGCGCAGACGGTGGCGCAAGATGCCCACGGCGTCAGCATCGATATTGCCGAGCGCTATGGCGGTGGCCGCCATAGCGTCAAAGCCGCGTACGCCGTGGGCTGTGACGGTAGCCGCTCCAAGGTACGCGCGCAAGCGGGCATCACCCAAACCCTGAGCGACCACGACCGTCTGATGGTGTTGCTGGTGTTTCGCTCGCAAGCGCTGCATACACTATTGGAGCGCTACCCCGGCAAGTCTTTTTACAGCGTGCTGCAGCCAGGCCTGCAAGGGTATTGGAAATTTTTTGGCCGGGTGGACTTGGGCAATACCTGGTTCTTCCACGCGCCCGTGCCTGCGGGCACT
>CANJXV010000125.1 GCA_947478935.1 Comamonadaceae bacterium | reverse complement strand
GCTGAACGCTCAGGCAAAAGGACTGACTAATCATTCTGTTGGAGAGAGGCAGCCCTTAGCGGCTGTCCACCGAAGGGGCAATGCGTCGGCAGGTGTCGGCGTTGAATCTCTCAGGTAAAGCGGACAACAGGGTTCCCGGCTTGCTTTGCACTTTGCATAGGCTAGGCCGTTCGCTTGGAGCCCCGTTTGTCTGAACCCCAATCCGCCACCCCCGCTGCCCCTTTGCTACGCACCCCGCTCTACGATTTGCACGTGTCCCTTGGCGCGCGCATGGTTCCCTTTGCGCGCTACAGCATGCCGGTGCAATACCCCGCCGGTGTGCTGGCCGAACACCTGCACACCCGTGCCCAGGCAGGCCTCTTTGACGTCTCGCATATGGGCCAGTTGCTGCTATCGGGCCCGCAAGCGGCACAGGCCTTTGAGCAACTGGTGCCCGTCGATGTCATTGGCCTGGCGCCAGGTCGCCAGCGCTACGGCATGCTGCTCAATGCGGCAGGCGGCATCCTCGATGACTTGATGTTTAGCCGTCGCGAGGACGGTATTTTTGTGGTGGTCAATGGCGCTTGCAAACAGGCCGACACCGAGCACATACAAGCCCACATTGGCGCGCAATGTACCGTTACACCCTTACCCGATCATGCTTTGCTAGCACTGCAAGGCCCTGCCGCAGTCACCGCTTTGCAACGCCTGGTGCCTGGTGTGCAAGCCATGGTGTTTATGGATGGCGCCAGCTTTAGTTGGCAAGGCCATGCGCTCTACATCACGCGAAGCGGCTACACCGGCGAGGATGGTTTTGAAATCTCGCTGCTTCAAGACGGCGCTAAGGCTTTGGCCGAGGCCTTGCTGGCCCAGCCCGAGGTAATGCCCATCGGCCTGGGCGCGCGCAATTCCCTGCGCCTGGAGGCCGGTTTGTGCCTGTACGGCAATGACATGGACGCATCGACCACGCCGCTTGAGGCACAGCTGATGTGGGCGATTCAAAAAGTGCGTCGCAAAGGTGGTGCGCGTGCGGGCGGATTTGTGGGCGCAGAGGCTTTGTTCGCGCACATGCAACAAGGTGCGGCCCGCGTGCGCGTGGGCTTGCGAGCCTTGGAGCGCATACCGGTGCGCGAGCCCGCAGCGCTGGAAGATGCCCAGGGCCAGAGCGCGGGTGCGGTATGCAGCGGCCTGTTAGGCCCCAGCGCTGACGTGCCGATTGCCATGGCCTATGTGCCACCGGCTTATGCGGCCATCGGTACATCGCTGTTTGCGCTGGTGCGCGGCAAGCGTGTGCCCATGCAAGTTTGTGCAATGCCATTTGTTCCCCACCATTACCGCCGGGTCGCGTAGCCCTTTACCCATTTTTTAATTCATCCACTCGCTAAAAAGGATTTTTTATGAGCCTCCTCTATACCGCTGACCATGAATGGATTTCTAACGACAACGGCAGCGCCGTCGTCGGCATCACGCACCATGCGCAAGACGCGTTGGGCGATGTGGTGTTTGTCGAACTGCCCGAAGTGGGTAAGGCGTTTGCGCAGGGTGATGTGACCGGCGTGGTCGAGTCGGTCAAAGCCGCTGCCGATGTATTCATGCCGGTCTCTGGTGTGATTGTCGAAGTGAACCAAGCCTTGCGCGACAACCCCTCGCTGGCCAATACCGATCCGCAAGGCGAAGGTTGGTTTTTCAAAGTGCGCCTGAGCGATCCCGGTCAGCTCACCGCGCTTATGGACGAAGCCGCCTACAAGGCCATGACGGCTTGAAAGTGTCCGCATTTTTAGTCTCCTAATTTTTGATCGCAGGCCACGCCCTGTTTGCATGGAAAGCCGCTATGAGCACACCTACCACCACTTCCTGGAGCGCGCTGGAAAACCCGCAGGAATTTATCGCCCGGCACATCGGCCTATCGCAAGAGGATGAGGCGCACATGCTGTCCACCATCGGCGAAGCCTCGCGCGAGAGCTTGATCGCAGGCATCGTGCCTGCCACCATACGGCGCAGCGCGCCCATGGATTTGCCTGCGGCCATTGGCGAAGCAGCCGCACTCGCCGAACTGCGCGCCATGGCGGCGCACAACCGGGTACTCAAAAGCTTTATCGGCCAGGGCTATCACGGCACGCACACACCGGGTGTGATTCTGCGCAACATCTTGGAAAACCCCGCTTGGTACACCGCCTACACGCCTTACCAGGCCGAGATCAGCCAGGGCCGCATGGAGGCCCTGGTGAATTTTCAGACGATGGTTTGCGACCTGACGGCCATGCCGATCGCCAACGCCTCCATGCTGGACGAAGCCACCGCTGCTGCCGAGGCTATGACGCTTGCTAAGCGCAGCGTGAAGAACAAAGGCAACACCTTCGTAGTCGGAGGCGATTGCCACCCGCAAACTATTGCCGTCATTCAGACGCGGGCTGCGCCTTTGGGTATTGCGGTGAAAGTAGTGAATTCGCCAGAGGCTTGGCACGAAGCGCTGGCGCAAGATGACTACTTCGCCGCCATCAACCAATACCCCGGCAGCACTGGCTGGCTGGACGACTGGCAGCGCGATGCGGACTTGGTGCATGCCAAAAACGCAGCTTTGATACTGGCTGCGGATTTGCTGGCACTGACCCTGCTCAAACCTCCCGGCGAAATGGGCGCCGACATCGTGGTGGGCAGCACGCAGCGCTTTGGCATGCCCATGGGCGCAGGTGGCCCGCATGCTGCTTTCCTCGCTTGCCGCGACGAATTCAAACGCTCTATGCCTGGCCGTCTGGTGGGCGTGAGTGTGGATGTCCACGGCAAACCGGCCTATCGCCTCGCGCTGCAAACTCGCGAGCAACACATACGCCGCGAAAAAGCCACTTCCAATATTTGCACCGCCCAAGTGCTGCCCGCTGTGGTGGCCAGTATGTACGCGGTCTACCACGGCCCTGCGGGCCTCACGCGTATCGCGCAGCGCATTGCAGCCTATACCGCCACGCTGGCTGCGGGTCTGTCCAGCCTGGGCTGCGCGCCGCTGTACGACAGTGCTTTTGATACTTTGACCATTAACACCGGCAGCGCAACCGCCGCGCAGGCGGTTGCCGCCAAAGCGCAAGCCGCCGGGGCTAACGTGCGCGTGTTGCGCGGCACGTGTATCGGCATCTCGCTGGACGAAACCAGCACGCGTGAGGACGTGGCCTTGCTCTGGAGCGTGTTCGCAAAAACCGGGCAGGCCGTGCCGCAATGGGATACGCTGGCGCAAGCACCGGGCTCCATGATTCCCGCGGCCCTGCGCCGCAGCAGCAGCTTCTTAACGCATCCGGTGTTCAACAGCTATCACTCCGAGACCGGCATGCTGCGCTATATCCGCCGACTGAGCGATAAAGACCTGGCGCTGGACCGCAGCATGATTCCGCTGGGCTCGTGCACCATGAAGCTCAACGCCACCAGCGAGATGATTCCCATCACCTGGCCCGAGTTTGCGCATGTTCACCCGTTTGCCCCGGCAGACCAATTGCAGGGTTACGCCATGCTGGACGAACAACTGCGCGCCTGGTTGTGCCAGGCCACCGGTTATGCCGGTATCAGCTTGCAACCTAATGCCGGTAGCCAGGGCGAATACGCGGGCCTGCTCGTCATCCGCGCCTACCAGGCCGCGCAGGGCCAAGGGCACCGCAACATTTGCCTGATTCCATCCTCCGCGCACGGCACCAACCCGGCCAGCGCGCAAATGGCGGGGCTGGACGTAGTGGTCACCGCCTGCGACAGCCACGGCAATGTGGACATGGAGGACTTGCGCAAGCATTGCGAAAAGCACAGCGCTAATCTGGCCTGCGTCATGATCACTTACCCAAGCACGCATGGCGTGTTTGAAACCCAGGTGAAAGACTTGTGCGCTCTGGTGCATAGCCACGGTGGACGGGTATATGTCGATGGTGCGAACATGAATGCGCTGGTGGGCGTGGCCGCGCCAGGTGAGTTTGGCGGTGATGTCAGCCACCTCAATTTGCATAAAACCTTTTGCATTCCGCATGGCGGCGGTGGTCCCGGCGTCGGGCCGGTGTGTGTGGTGGAAGATTTGGTGCCATTTCTCCCCGGCCATATCAGCACGGGTGCGGGCGGCACTCACATCGGCAGTATTTCGGCGGCGCCTTTGGGCAATGCGGCGGTGCTACCGATTAGCTGGATGTACTGCCGGATGATGGGCGAGGGCGGTTTGCGTCACGCCACCGAGGCCGCTATTTTGGCAGCCAACTACATAAGCCACCGTTTGCATGACCATTACCCCACGCTCTACGCCAGTGCCAATGGGCGCGTGGCACATGAGTGCATTTTGGATTTACGCCCGCTCAAAGAAACTTCGGGCGTCAGCGCCGAAGACGTGGCCAAGCGGCTGATCGACTATGGTTTTCATGCGCCCACGCTCAGCTTCCCGGTGGCCGGTACGCTGATGGTCGAGCCCACCGAAAGCGAAACCCGTGAAGAGCTTGACCGCTTTATCGATGCCATGATCGCCATCCGCAAAGAAATCGCGCAGGTGGAACAAGGCCGTTGGCCGCGCGATAACAACCCGCTGGTGCGCGCACCGCATACCGCTGCCAGCGTCGTACACAGCGATTGGGATAGGCCCTACACCCGCGAGCTGGGCGCCTTCCCGCTACCCGCTTTACTCTTGCAAAAATACTGGCCCGCCGTGGGTCGTGTGGACAACGTCTACGGCGACCGCAATCTGTTTTGCAGCTGCGTGCCGGTGGCGGAATATGCGGCTTAAAGGCTGCGTAAATGTCCCAGCGCCGGTGGCATGGGGCGACGGTGTCTGAGTCCGCCATGGCTTGCACCCAGGGTTTGCCGGTAGCGGGCAGTTTTTGGCAAGCGTTAGCGGGTTTGCTTTGGCGCTGACTTCTGTACAAGCGGCCTGGCGCAAGCAGCAGCGAGCGCAATTACTGGCTTTGCGCAGTGCCGCATCTACGCAGGACCGCGCGGCTTGGAGTGCGTTCATCCATGCTTTTTTAATTGATGCGCTGGATCTGCAAGCGCCTTGCGTGCTGGGCCTGTGCTGGCCCTACCGCCAAGAATTTGATTCGCGTCCACTGGCCGCCCGTTTGCGCGCGCGCGGTGTGCGAAGCGCTTTGCCGATCGTGCGCGAGCCGGGCTTGCCTTTAGTGTTTCGCCATTGGTGGCCGGGAGTGGCGATGGATAAGGGCGTGTATGGCATTCCGGTGCCGCGCGGTACCGATGTGCTGCTGCCTGATGTGCTCTTGGTGCCGCCGGTCGGCATTGATGCGCTGGGCTACCGCCTGGGCTATGGCGGCGGCTACTTTGACCGTACGCTGGTCGCCTTGGCGCGCAAGCCGGTGTGCATTGCCACCGCTTTTGATCTGTCGCGTATCGACAGCCTAGAGCCGCAAGCGCATGATGTGCGCATGGACTTTGTGGTGTCCGAAACCGGCATTAGCCAATGCCTGCCCGATGGCATGCGCGTTATCGATACAGCGCAGTGCCGCCTTGCGGTGCAACAATTACTGGCCGAGCGCGCCAATTCTTCGGATTGCACGCTCCGGTAGAGCGTGTCGTATAGTGACAATGGCGGGTCGCTAAACCGGCAGCCCCGCCAGGAGCACAAACGTACATTGCGCCACAGCGGGCCCTAGGCGGGACTTGCATGTGCGGCGCAGGCGCAGCACTTTTGCATCATAAATGGAGACCCCCATGCTTTCAGATATCGAAATAGCCCAAAAAGCCACCATGAAGCCCATCAGCCAGATCGCCGCAGGCCTAGGCATTCCGGACGATGCGCTCGACCCGTATGGCCGTTACAAGGCCAAGGTGTCCCTGGAGTATGTGGACAGCCTGAACGACCGTCCGGACGGCAAACTGATTTTGGTCACGGCCATCAGCCCCACCCCGGCCGGCGAGGGTAAGACCACCACTACCGTGGGCTTGGGCGACGCGCTCAACCGCATCGGTAAGAAAACCATTATTTGCCTGCGCGAGCCCAGCCTGGGCCCGGTGTTTGGCATGAAGGGCGGCGCGGCCGGCGGCGGCATGGCGCAAGTGGTGCCCATGGAAGATATCAATCTGCACTTCACCGGCGACTTCAACGCCATCGGCCTGGCTAACAATTTGTTGTCCGCGCTGATCGACAACCACATCCACCACGGCAACGCCCTAGGCATCGATGTGCGCCGCATCACCTGGAAGCGCGTGATGGATATGAACGACCGCGCGCTGCGCGACATTACCGTGTCACTGGGCGGTCCGGGTAATGGCTATCCGCGCCAAGACGGTTTTGACATCGTGGTGGCCTCGGAAGTGATGGCCATATTCTGCTTGGCCACCAGCATGAAGGACTTGAAAGAGCGCCTAGGCAACATCGTCATCGGCTACACACGCGATCAAAAACCGGTCTGCGCACGCGACCTCAAAGCCCACGGCGCCATGACGGTGCTGCTGCGCGAAGCCCTCAAGCCCAATCTAGTGCAAACGCTGGAGAACAACCCGGCCTTTATCCATGGCGGCCCCTTTGCCAATATCGCACACGGTTGCAACTCGGTGCTGGCGACCAAAATGGCGCTTAAATTAGGCGACTACGTGGTCACTGAAGCCGGTTTCGGTGCTGATCTGGGGGCGGAAAAGTTTGTCGATATCAAGTGCCGCAAATCCGGCCTGCGCCCCTCGGCCGTTGTGCTGGTGGGTACGATTCGCGCGCTCAAATACCACGGCGGTTGCGATCTGAAAGAACTCAACACCGAGAACCTGCCTGCGCTGGAGCGCGGCATTGCCAATCTAGACCGCCACGTCAACAACATCCGCAACCACTACGGCCTGCCGTGCGTGGTGTCCATGAACCAGTTCACTGCCGATACGCCCGCCGAATTTGCATTGCTCAAAGACAGGCTGGCTTACTTGGATGTGCCGGTGTTATCGGCCCGCCATTGGGCCGATGGCGGCGCGGGTGCCGAAGAGGTGGCGCGTGCGGTGGTGGCCTTGACCGACAAGCCCAGCAACGGCTTTAAGTTTGTGTACGAGGACGATGCGACTTTGTGGGACAAGATGAAAGCCATCGCCACCAAAATCTACGGCGCCAGCGACATCAGTGCCGACGCCAAAGTGCGCGCCGAAATCAAGCGCCTGCAAGAAGCCGGTTACGGTCACTACCCGGTGTGCGTGGCCAAAACGCAGTACTCTTTCTCTACCGACGCGTCGCGCCGTGGTGCGCCCACGGACCACACTGTCAATATCCGCGAAGTGCGCTTGGCCGCCGGCGCTGAATTTATTGTGATGGTGTGTGGCGATATCATGACCATGCCGGGCCTGCCCAAGGTTCCCTCGGCGGACCACATTGATATCGACGATTCCGGCAAAGTGGTCGGCTTGTTCTAAACCT
>CANJXV010000124.1 GCA_947478935.1 Comamonadaceae bacterium | reverse complement strand
CCACTTGAGTGCCTGCTGGTAGTCGCGCGCCGCGCCCTGGCCGTTGGCGTACATCACGGCCAAATTGGTTTGGGCATAGGGCAGGCCTTGTTCGGCGGCAGCCCGGTACCACTTGTGGGCTTGTGCAAAATCCTGTTGCACGCCCTGGCCGTGGGCATACATCACCGCCAGATTGGATTGGGCCTGCGGTACCCCGTGTTCGGCAGCCTGGCGGTAGCAGTCCAGCGCGCGCGAAAAATCCTGCTCCACCCCTTGGCCTTGGGCGTACATCAGGCCCAGATTGGTGAGGGCGGCAAGTTGTAAGTCGGGAGCGAGGTCGGTCACGCCTGTGGTCTTAGGGTTGGGCACCGGGTCCGGGCTGTTGCAAGCCTGCGGCGCAGTGTTCAAGCGGATTATGCAGTTTGCGTACCAACCAGCGTGATTTGATTAAAACTCAAGCTTAGGCGTGGTAATTCGTGTAATTTGAGAAACAAACCATGAAAAATGCAAAAAAACACCGCTGTACTGTCTGAAAACTGACACTTGCTGGTATGATTTTGACGTCAGGCCCCGATAAAGGCGCTCTCTCCGGGGCGCGGGGGCCGTCCCACTCAAGGTTCCATGTCGCGAAACGCTATCAATTTTATTGGTGAAAGTGATGCCATCCGAGCTATCCGGGACCTGTTGCCCGTGGTGGCGGCATCGAGTTCAACTGTCTTAATTACCGGCGAGAGCGGCACCGGCAAAGAAATTGTGGCCCGCTCACTCCATGATTTGTCGCACCGGGCCAATGCCAATTTTGTGCCGATCAATTGCGCCGCTATCCCCAAAGATTTGATCGAAAGCGAGCTGTTCGGCCACCGCAAAGGCGCCTTTACCGGCGCCGTGACCGACCGGGTGGGGCGCTTTGAGTTGGCGCACAACGGCTCCATTTTTCTGGACGAAATCGGCGATTTGCCCCTGGAGTTGCAAGTCAAATTGCTGCGCGTGCTGCAAGAGCGGGTGATAGACCCGGTAGGCGGCACCAAGCCCGTGCCGATTGACGTGCGCGTCATCGCCGCCACCCACCGCGACTTGGAAGCTGAAATCGCCGCCGGGCGCTTTCGGGAAGACTTGTATTACCGGCTTAATGTGCTGCCGCTCAATACGCCTCCATTGCGTGAGCGCGCTAACGATGTGCCCTTGTTGCTGCAATTTTTCTCCAAGCACCATGCGGGCCCTGGCGAAAAACCCATCACGTTTGCACCGGACTTTACCTACGCCATGCAGGCCTACCAATGGCCTGGCAATGTGCGGGAATTATCGAATTTGATAGACCGCTTTAGCACCTTGTTTGCGGGTCAGTGCCTGGAGCTGAAAGACTTTTCCAAGAGTCTTTTGCCCAAGGGCATGCTGGCCTATAAAGCGCTGGCTGACTCGGGGGAATTACCCCAGATGGACCTCGCCTTGGCTGCGGGCGCTTTTGCCGATGGTCCCACCTCCGGTGGTTTGTTTGACGAATTGTCCGATGAGGATGAGATCGAGGACGAACCCAATCAGGTTGAGCAAATGACCTTTATGTCCCAGGCCTTACCAGTGCTGCCGCCCGAAGGTTTGTCATTGAAGCACCGCTTGGCCGAAATCGAGCGCGACCTGATTGCCCAGGCCCTGAGCCGCACCAACGGCAATGTGTCGCAAACGGCGCGTATCCTCAACGTACAGCGCACCACGTTGATCGAAAAAATCCAGAAATTCGGACTGCGCGAAGGCGTCTAAAACACGCGTCAGTGCTCTCTTTGGGCTATTGCAGGCGCCCCGCCTTGGCTTGCCAAGGCCGGAAGTCTCGCCAAGACCTTACTGCCGACCTTGCAAAGAGCGCCAGCCCATCACCGGTCCATGCAGGCGCGAAACTTACTGGCCTTCGGGCGTCTTGCCGGTGTTTTGGACGCGCGGGTACTGCACCACTTTTTCTACCGGTTTTTCAGGTGCTTTGGGTGCAGCGCCAGGCGCGGCTGCTCCGGGTGAAGGGGGTTTGACGCTCGCTTCTGCGGCTTTGAGCTGGCGCACTATGGCTTCGGCTTCTTTGCGTACTGCAGCCGGATCAGGCCGAGCAGGTGCCGGGGTGCCCGCTGAGCGCACCTGACTGCTTAGATTGCTGATCGCGCTGGCCTGGGCTTGCAGTTTGCCGTCCAGGTCTTTGATGAGCTTGGCTACATCAGGCGCTTTGTCCTTGTCTTTGTCTTGGGCTGGTTTGGCGATCGAGTCGGCTGCGGCCTGCACGCCGCGCATCACTTCGTCCAAGCGCAGTTCGATTTTGGTTTGCGCGCTGATGATGGCGTCTTGCTTGCTGGCTACTTCGCGCAGGGCTTCGCCGTGGCCGGTAAATAGCTCCAGCCCCTCATCCATGGCGATGACGCGCTTACCCACTGCGATCAGCATGGCGTCGGCCTGTGCCACCCGTTGCTGCAGCCGAAAGGACATAAATGCAAAGACGCTCATCGCCAGCACCATGAGCAGGCCGAACACGGCCAGCACAATGATGAGATACATCTTTTGTGCAGAGTAGCTTTCGATAAGCTGGGTGGATGCACTATGCATATTGCCCGCCGCTTTGGCGGCCATGCCGGCAGCACGGTTGGCCAACTCAGCCGAGTCCAGCATGGTGGATTTCATCTCCGCCATTTCGGCATCTTGGGTGTCCTGCGCGGGATGCTCCGCTTCGTGGTGGTCTGCGTGGTGCGTGTCGTGGTGGCCCTCGTCATGGGCGCCACTGTGCAATGCGCCCCCTTCGTTGCCGTGCTCGCCTGCCTGATGCGATTGCTCGTCGCTGGCTTCTTCGTGCAGTACGGGCTCGATGGCTTCATCGTGCGCAGCGACTTCGCTGGCGGCTGCCGGCGGGGCGCCGCCGATCGCTTCGATTGCCGAGGCTTCGTCGGGTGTCAGGGTGTTGGGGGTATCGGCCATATTACTTACCTCTTGGTGACGCGGGGGCTGGGGTTTAGCCGTCCTTCATGAGCGCATCGAGCGCTTTGAGTTCTTCACGAATCGCGTCGTTTTCAATTTTGAGTTGAATCACGCGGGCGGGGAAATCCATTTCGACCATTTCTTCAGTTTCAAATTCCGCTTCCAGTTCGCTGCCCTGGGAGCTGGCGCCGGCTGCATTGGCGGCTTTGGCGGCCACTGCGGTCGAGTTGATGGCGACGGTTTTGAGTTCCTTCTTTTCCTGCGGCGGTAGCTTGACGATATTGCTGGCCGCAGCGCTCGCACTTTGCAAAAGAATCGTGTTTTCCGGCGCGATCTCTAAATCTTCTTCGGCGATGTTTTCGTCTTTCGCGACCCGGCGGATATCGCTGCCCACATGCGCGGATTTACTTTTGGCAACATTGCTGCCTTCGGGCATTTCCACATGGTGGGGCGCATGGCTGGGAAAAAATTCCGGCTCACTCATCGTTTGTTCTCCCGGCGCCGCTGGTTGGCGCCTACGACGTTGTCCTGCGAAAACTGTTCTTTCATAAAACGCGCCGAGCGGATTTGCGGGTCTTTGGGTACGCCCGGGCTATCGGCATAGGCGCTGGCATCGCCCAGCGAGCTAAAGGGCCCTGAAACTACCGAAAACTGCAAGGTCGGCAGGTTGGGCAGGTAATTTGCCACGATGCGCGCACGGCGCAGATTGGGGTGGGCTTGCAGCCAGGCGTTGGCCTCGGCGTAGTTCGGAAGAATCGTATGCTGAACCAGGAAGGTACCGGCGGGCATTTGACTGACCCAGGCTTGTCCTGCCTGGGCTTGCGAAATACTGTTTTCGTCGGGCACCTTGGGTGGTTCTTTTACTTCTTTGGCCACGGCTACGGGCTCCGTCGTGGCGGCTTTGGTGCGCGGGCTGGTCGAAGGAACAATGGTTTCTACTTCTTCGGCCGCTTTGGGTAGCGGGCTGGCTACGGGCGGTGTGGCAGTGGCGACTGCCGCAGCGGTGCTTGCCACGCCCGCCGCTAAATTGCTATCGGGCGCTGCGGGTGAAGGACTGGACGCAGCAGCGGGTGCGCTGCTGTCGGCGTTGCTTACGGTGGGCGGGGTGTGGGCGCTATCGCCGCGCAGTAAGTCGCGCAATTGCTGCACCGCTTTGTCGCCGGTGGGTATGACGCCATACAGCACAGCCACACCAAAGCCACAGGCCGATAGCAGCACCGCTGCCAGACCGACCCAGAGCCAAAGCTTGCGTGCTGGCTTTGCAGGCGGTGTTTCGCTGGCCTCGTCGGCGGCGCTAGCCGTTGCTTTGGATTCAGTGGGCGCTGCGGCAGTCGGTGGTTCAGCCACCAGGTCGGGCAGGGCCATGGGATGCAGCGCGGGCTTTTTCTGAGGCCCAATTTGGCGTAAGAGTGCGCCCACCACGCCTTCACGACCTTGCGCGCGGGCCTGCTCCATCAATAGGTCAGATTGCTCCTGCGTAGGAGGTTCAATTTCCCAACTTAGGATGCGTCGGCCGAAAGCGGCGAGTAGTTTCTGTTTTTGACTGGCCGCGTTAAAAAGCATGACCACGCGGATATTGGCACCGGGGAAATGCTGGACTAGACGCGCCAGCAACTGAATTTCGTTGTCGGGTAGCGCGCCGGCGTCGTGCACGATCCAGATTTTGGGCGGGGCATTGTGGAATTTGGCGCCCATCGCGTCTTCGATGGAATAGTCCTGCAAGACCTCATTAAAGCGGGTGATCAGCGCATCCGCGCTGGCGGGAAAGCACACCTCCAGGCCAATGTGCGGCGCCGCCTCGCGCAGGCGGGCAACCAGTAATTTCCCGTAATGGTCCAAGATGGCGTCAAAGCCGCTTACCAAGGATAGGCTCATATTGTCCTGCACCAGGGCAGAGACATAGCCCTCTAGACGCATACGGTCTGCCACGCGAAAAAGCAGCGGCTGCACGCCCGCAATGCTGTCGTCGCCAGGAAATTGAAGTTCGGTCATGCGGGTACTGCCTCAGGGTGCAAAGGCTTGCCGTTGGTATCAAACAGCATAGAGGCCGGAAGTTTGGGTGCGGGGCGTGCCATGGGGTCTACGCCCGGCTGCACCTGGGCCAGGCTGAACACATAGGCAATCACCTGGGCCACCGCGAAATACAGGGCTTCGGGGATGGGCTGGTCAAGCTCGGTGGTGAAGTAGAGCGCACGGGCGAGTTCGGGGGCAGCAAAAATTTCGATGCTATGCGCTTTGCCTTCTTCGCGGATGCGCGCGGCCGTATGGTCTACGCCTTTGGCCAGCAATAGCGGTGCTCCGTCCGAAGTCGGGTCGTAGGAAAGCGCCACGGCAAAGTGTTCCGGGTTGGTGATGATGACGTCGGCCTCTTTGACTTTTTGCATCATGCGCGCCGTCGCCACTTCGCGCTGGCGACGGCGGATTTGTGCCTTCACTTCAGGGCGGCCTTCCATGTCTTTGTGCTCGTCCTTGATTTCCTGCTTGGTCATACGCATGCGCTTCATGAAGCTGTATTTTTGGTAAGGCACATCGATCATCGCGATCAGCACCAAGCACAGTGTGAGCCACATCACCGACTCAGAAATCAGGCTACCGGCTTTGGCCAGGGCCGGCTCTAGGGCCATGGCGCCGAGCGACATCAGCTCCGTGAAATGGTGGCTGAGCAAATTGACCAGCACGGTGCCGATCAATACCATTTTCAAAATCGATTTCAGTAACTCGACGGCCGCATTAACGCCGACAATTTTTTTCATCCCTGAGATGGGATTGAGTTTGGAGAAATCGGGCAAGATGGATTTAAGCGAAAACAAAAAACCACCCGTCGCACCCGAAGCCAATATCGCCACCACCATGGTCACCAGCATCAGCGGCAATACCAAAAGCAAACCATGGAGCAACTGGCTGCCAAAGGCGGCGGGCAGCAGCATGGGGGACTCCAGCAGTTTGCGGTCAAAAGTAAAGCCGGCACCGAAATAAACCGCCATTTGTTTGAACCAGACTTCACCCATCATCAGCAACATGAAGACGCTGCAAATCATGACGGCCGCAGCGGGTAGTTCGCCAGAGCGGGCGACCTGGCCGTCATCGCGCGCACGCTTGAGGCGCCGCGCGGTCGGGTCTTCGGTGCGATCGCCGCTGTCCTCAGCCATGGCTTAGCCTCCGGCCGGGGTGATCTGACCCCGGATTTCCATAAAGCCCTGCAGCCAGAGCCATTCAATGCGCGCGCCCATGCTGGGCAGGGCGACCATCATCACTGCAAAGCCAGCGACGATCATGACGGGGAGTCCCAAGGAAAAAAGGTTCAGGCTGGGGGCGGCGCGGGTGGCTACACCCAGGCCGATGTTGATGAACAACATCGTTACCATGATTGGCAAGGCCATCAGCACGGCACCCAGAAATATCATCGAGCTCCATTTGACAAAATGGACCCACGCGGTAGTTGTGAGCAGTCCTTTGCCAATAGGCAAGGTGCTAAAGCTATCAACAACCAGCGCCAGCAGCATGGTGTGTCCGCCCAGTCCGATAAAAATCAGCGTGGACAGGATCAGCACAAATTGCGCGACCACCGGCACGTTGCCCAAATTGGGGTCCATCAACATGGCCATGGACAAGCCTACGGCAGTAGAGATGGATTGCCCGGCCAGCAAGATGGCGGCGGTAATTACTTGCAGCGATAAGCCCATGACCAAACCAATAGAGACCTGGTTGAAAACCTCTACCAGCCCAGCGGGCGAGACCGGGTCGATAGCCGGCCAGTCATACAAGGGGTAAATCATCCATGTCAGCGCCACGCCCAACAGCACGCGCATGCGGGTATTGAGAGCCCGCAATGAAAAAATCGGCGCCGACAAGAGCAGCGCCGATATGCGCAGCATAGGCCACAAAAAGGTATAAAACCTTTCGATGATGTCGGCGGCCAGCAGGTTCATGGTGCTTTCCCGATGTGCGGCGTTTAGGTAAACAGCGTGGGAATGCGCTGAAACAGACTGCGTGTGTAGTCCACCAAAGTGGCCAGTTGCCAGCCGCCTACCAACGCCAGCGTAATCGCCAAGGCCGCCAGTTTGGGTATAAAACTTAGGGTTTGCTCATTGATCGACGTAGCGGCCTGGATGATGCCGATCACTAAGCCCACCGCCAACGAGACACCGAGCAAAGGGGCAGAAATCAGCACCACCATCCACAAAGCCTGGTGACCTATATCTACAACTGCTGCGATATCCATGTTAGTTATTCCTAGTGCAATTTAAGTGACAAAGCTGGCGGCTAGCGAGCCCATGATCAGGCTCCAGCCATCGACCAGCACAAACAACATGAGTTTGAAAGGCATCGAGATCATCATGGGCGAGAGCATCGCCATACCCATGGACATCAGCACACTGGCGACAATCAAGTCAATCACCACAAAGGGGATGTAAATCAAAAAACCGATGGTGAAAGCGCTTTTCAACTCAGAGGTAATAAAGGCT
>CANJXV010000123.1 GCA_947478935.1 Comamonadaceae bacterium | reverse complement strand
CTGCACTAGAAAACGCCACCAGCGGCGTCACCTGCAACGCGATTTGCCCAGGCTGGGTACTGACGCCCTTGGTGCAAAAACAAGTCGATGCCAAAGCAGTCGCGCTTGGCATCAGCAACGAGGAAGCCAAGCGTCAATTACTGGCCGAAAAAGAGCCTTCGCTGCAATTCACCACCCCCGAAGAACTGGGCGCGCTAGCGGTATTTTTATGCTCGGTAGCCGCCGACAATGTGCGCGGCGTAGCTTGGAATATGGATGGTGGCTGGGCGGCGCAGTAAGCCAAACCGAAGAGCCGACTATTGAAAGTTCACCATCGCCAGCGGTATCTGGCTGGTCAGCCAAAATTTATCGTTTTTTATGGTGACCTCGATAGGGTGCAGGGCCGCTAGCAGTTGTAACTGCGCCTGATGAATGGTCTGAGGCGTCTGCAAGCGCGCGAGCACCAGTACCGGATCTAGGTGCGGTCGCGACGCTTGCTCCATTTGGAGCAGCAGTGCTTGCGCTTTCAGGCTTTGCGCAATCGCTTCTTGGTCCGGCCATTGCCAGGTCTGCAAACGCAATGGCTTGCCGCCGGGCAATGTCAACACGCCCATAGCCGAGAGCCGGGCCTTGGCTTTTTGCAGCGCTGCCGCCCATGCCGCCAAAGGCATGGCCGCATGGGCTTGTAAGAAGGCGGAGAACGGCGTGGCAGGCGACAGCAACTGGTGCAGCACTTGAGGCAGATTCACGCTGAATTGAAATACGAAGTTTTTTTCGTCTTCATGGACGATGGTCAGTGTGTTCGGATGCGCGTTACTTTGCGCCAATCCTAAAGCGCCATAGCCCATAAGCGCAGTGGCCGCCCCCGTGACAAGCAGTAAGCGCCGCCCCTGCTGGGGCGCCCCGAATTGTTCAGGGAACAACCGTCCCACCCAGGTATTTGTTGTTATTGAAACTCGCGTTCTGCCTGAAAAAGGGAATAGACGCGGTCTTACCGATGTATGCGCCTTTCATGAGCACATGCAAGGTGGATTTATAGGTGGTGTCCGTGGTGTTTTCTGGTTGGTAGTTTTCCACGGTGTGGGCGTGGTAGTGGTAACCAATACTGTCATGGTCGTGCGCACCAAAGCCGTCCAATGCGGTGCCGTAGCCGAGCATGGCGATGTCGCTGCCGCTTCGGTACACGCCGAATAAAGCGATGCCGTCGTAGCCAAAGCCGATCAAGGGAGGGTGCGACTTACCGGCGTAATCAGCATCGCTATATAAGCCCAAAGGGAACCCAGGGCGGTAGCCATCGGCATGGCAATGCGGCCCGCCGCCGCCCTGCCCCACATGGCAGCCGCTAGCCGAGAGTTCGCCCGCCAGATGCGAAGGCATCAGCACATTGTTAAACACCGGGAACATCACCGAGCCATCGATCAACACCCCGTTGTCCGCTTTATCGGCCCAGGTGTACACGTTTTTCGGCATCGTATAGCTGGCGCTGCCCGGCAGGCTGGCACGACCGCTGACATCTATCCATAGATTGCTGGTAAAGGTGTTTTCAGTAATCTCGCTCACCTGCCCATAATTTTTCATGGGTATCGCTGTGACATAGCCTTCCAGATTGGAGTAGCGCGTTACTTTGCCCGAGTCATAGGGTTGTGTGCCATCGCCAGGCGGGCGCGCAATGTCGATAAGACCGTTGGGAGAGGACTGATTCCCATGGTGTACCACCACCATAAACGGATGGTATTTACCAGCAGTATCTTTTTCGTTGGTGAAATACACGTAGGGCACCATGTACTGGCCAGGCGTGCCATCGGCGATGCCATCGCTGACCAGCTTGGCGGCCAGCGCGCCGTCTCGAAATGCGGTGTACACCGCTGGCGCATAGCGTAGGCTTTCACCGCTGGTTTGAACGGCCGTTTGGATGCTGGCCAGCATCGCATCCGCACTTGTTTTGGTACTGGCGTCCGGACCGGGCGCGCTGACCTGGTTTTTATAAGTGGCCGTGAGATTGTTTGCAAAGTTAGCCAGCACCGACGTTGCGCTATCTTTGATTTTGAATGGCGCTGCTGCATTGCTCACAAAGCCGACGCCCGTGGGGTTCATGAAACTTGGAATGCCCAGTTCCAGCGGTGAATTGAAGAAATACAGCGGCGTTGCATTCGCGGCACCATTGACCAAGCTAAAGCTGGTACCTGTGAGCTTGACGTAATAGCCTCTGGCCGCAAAATTGGTATCCAAAGCGTAACTGGCTGTACCCGTGCTGTTGGCGATGCTAAGCGTATATAGGTACCTGTTCTCTGCTTTTAGTTTTAGCGTGTTGCTGTCATAGCTGAAAGTTACATAACCATAGGTTTGCGAGACCTTGCCGAAGTTATTGCGAAACTTCAGCTGGTACGAATCTGCTGAGATTGCATCGATGGAATTATTGGGATGCAAGTGGGAATCGAGACGGTAAATACCATCACTTTGCGCGACCAGTTGTACCAACTTGGCAAGGAAATTTTGGTAGCTTGCGGTGCTTGAAGTGATTTTTTCGGCAGCAGCACCATAGCCTGCCGTCGCGCTATAAGGATCTACGATTGCCAGAAAATTTGCGTCACTTGCGCCTGTCGAATTGTCAGTAATGAGGTAACGTCCCCGGCTGCTTAAAGCACTCGCACGCGTGAGCGTCGGTGGTGTGTAACTAGCTTGTACCGCGGTCACAAAAGGCGCCGGGGTTGCGTACGTCACGGTAGTAACAGAAGGCACATCATTTTTATTGGAACTAGCAGTGCTGCCTCCGCCTCCACAAGAACTGTTAGCAAACGCTACAAATAGAGGAGCGCAGAGAAATACAGCACGTTGCATCGCAGTAGTCATTTTTATGTCTGTCCATTTAAAAAATACAAACCTGCTGATAGCCATTTTTGGCCTGCAAGCCCTAAGGCTGAAATACAAAATACTGCACCAGCTACACACGTTGTAACAACACCACCGCCCGCGCCTCTATCGCCAAGCCTTGGCCCACCGGGCCCATTTTTTCGGCAGTTTTGGCTTTAACGTTGACACAGTCGGGCGCGATACCCAAAACATCGGCAATCCGCGTGCGCATTGCGCCAATGTGTGGGGCCAGTTTTGGCGCTTGGGCAATGATGGTGCTGTCCACATTGCCAATGCTGTAGCCCTGCGCGCGCACGCGGCGCGCGGTCTCGGCCAGCAACACCGCAGAGTCCGCGCCTTTGAAGGCCGCATCGGTATCCGGGAAATGTGTGCCGATGTCGCCCATGCCCGCAGCGCCGAAAAGCGCATCGGTAATCGCGTGCAGCAAAGCATCCGCATCCGAGTGGCCGAGCAGGCCTTTGCTGTATGGCACCTGCACGCCGCCGAGCATGAGCGGTCGGCCCTCTACCAAAGCATGGATGTCCCAGCCTTCGCCGATTCGGATGTTGCTCATAATTTTTCTTTCTCGTGGCTAACTGCCCGTAGTTGTCCGTATCGCCAACACCGCTTGTGCCAGCGCAAAGTCCTGCGGGTAGGTGACTTTGAAGTTATGCGCGCTGCCCGTCACCAGCAGCGGGTGTTGACCCGCCATTTCCATGGCGCTGGCTTCGTCAGTGACCCCGGCAAAGCCGCTGGCGGCGGTGGCGGCTAGCGCGGCTAGAAGATCACCCAGACGAAACATTTGGGGGGTTTGGGCCAGCCATTTGTCTTCGCGCGGTACGGTGGCTTGCACGCGCTGACCACTTTCGCTTTTCAGGGTGTCGGGAAGCGGCAAGGCCAATAGGCCGCCGCATTCATCGGGCAGGCAGGCGTCGATCAGGCTGTCCACCAGAGCCGTAGTAATCAGGCAGCGCGCCGCGTCATGTACCAGCACCCAGTCGCTAGGGCGCACGCCGCGCGCCTGCAAAGCCTTTAATCCGTTGAACACACTTTGCGCCCGCGTAGTGCCGCCGCAGGGCACGCGCTCAAAGCGCTCAGGCCAGAGCGGGCTTTGGGGCCAAGCAAAGTCGTCGCCCGGGGACAAGACCACCAAGGCACCGGTCACGCGCCGTACTGCGGCCAACGCAGCCAGGGTGTGCATGACCATCGGCTGGCCCGCCACCGGCTGGTATTGCTTGGGCTGAGCCGTACCAGCCCGGCTGCCCGCCCCGGCGCAGGGCACCAACACAAAGCAACGGGGCGGGGCCGCAGGGTCTGTGGGGGCGAAATCGCACTGGGCGGCGGTGGGGGTGGTGGAGGTCATGGTGTGCGGGCCATTCTAAAATCAGGCTTGTTCGATTTTTTCACCCCCGTACACCCCCCACCTGGGCGTACGGGGGTTTTCGTATTTTTGCCTCCTTATGCACCTGCCCTCGCTCGCCTCCGGAAAACGATTCACCCTGCCGCGCCCGCCCGGTTCTGCCGACGCACTTTTGCTGGCGCAACTGGCCGAACGCGAGAAAGCGGCCGGGCGCATCACCGCCATCGTCACCTCGGACGCCACCGACGCGCAGCGCCTGCTCGAAGAGATCAGCTTTTTTGCGCCCGACCTGCGCTGCGCGCTCTTCCCAGACTGGGAAACCCTGCCCTACGACAGCTTTTCGCCGCACCAAGACTTAATCAGCGAGCGCCTGGCCACGCTGTGGCGCATCAGCCAGCGCGACAAGGCCCAGGGCGCGGACGTCGTGCTGGTGCCGGCCACGACAGCGCTCTACCGCCTGGCGCCGCCGCGCTTTTTGGCGGCCTATACCTTTGAGTTCAAGGCCAAGCAAAAGCTGGACGAAGCCAAGCTCAAAGCGCAACTCACCTTGGCCGGTTACAGCCACGTCACCCAAGTGGTCAGCCCCGGCGAATATGCGGTGCGCGGCGGCTTGATCGATTTGTTTCCCATGGGCTCGCAAGTGCCTTTTCGGGTAGATTTGTTTGACAACGAAATCGATAGCATCCGCACCTTTGACCCCGACAGCCAGCGCAGCTTGTACCCCGTGCCCGAGGTGCGCCTGTTGCCGGGGCGCGAGTTTCCCATGGACGAACCGGCGCGCGCTAAATTTCGAAGCCGCTGGCGCGAGCTGTTGGAAGGCGACCCGACCAAGAGCCGCATCTATAAAGACATGGGCGCCGGGGTGGCCACTGCGGGTATTGAGTACTACCTGCCCTTGTTTTTTGAGGACACAGCCACGGTGTTTGACTACCTGGGCGAAGCGGCCACAGTGGTGCTGCATGGCGACTTGGAATCATCCTTTGCCCGCTTTTGGCAAGACACCAAAGACCGCTACCGCATTGTGCAAACCGACCCGGAGCGCCCAGCGCTGCCGCCCGATGCATTGTTTTTGTCCAGTGAACAGTTTTATGCCCAGTCCAATCGCTATGCGCAACTGGCGTTGCGCCCTGCGGCCGCTGATACGCAAGAGGCCACCGCGTTTGCCGAGCTTGCACCCATGCCGATGGTGGCGGCGCAGCGAGGCGCAGACGATCCGCTGCTGGCGCTTAAAGCGCATATAGCGCAAGCCAAAGACCAAGGCCAGCGAGTGCTGGTACTGGCCGAAAGCACAGGCCGACAAAGCAGCTTGCTGGACTTCTTACACGCCAGCCATTTAAGCCCGCCAGCCTTTGACACGCTGGAAGAATTCATCGCCAGCGACGAAGTATTAGGCATTGCGACCTCGCAACTGAACACCGGATTTCGCTGGCTGGAGCGCGGTGTGGACTTGGTCACCGAGACCGAACTTTTTGCCACCGGCCCGAGCACGCGCCGCCGCAAAAAGCAAGAGCAAGTCAGCGATGTGGAAGCGCTGATTAAAGACCTGAGCGAACTCAAAGTCGGCGATCCGGTGGTGCACTCCTCACACGGCATAGGGCGCTATCTGGGTTTGGTGAATATGGACCTAGGCCAGTTGGACGCGCAAGGCGAGCCGGCCAAGCAGGAATTTTTGCAACTGGAGTACGCCGACAAAGCCACGCTGTATGTCCCGGTTAGCCAGTTGCAACTGATCAGCCGCTATACCGGCGTCAGCGCCGAAGAGGCGCCGCTGCACCGCCTGGGTAGCGGGCAGTGGGAAAAAGCCAAACGCAAAGCCGCCGAACAAGTGCGCGACGCGGCGGCAGAGCTGCTGAACATCTACGCCCGCCGCGCGCTGCGCGAAGGCCATGCGTTCCGCTACTCGGCACAAGACTACGAAACCTTTGCCAACGACTTTGGTTTTGAAGAAACCGCCGACCAGCGCGCCGCCATCCATGCAGTGATACAAGACATGATCAGCCCGCGTCCGATGGACCGACTGGTGTGTGGCGATGTAGGTTTTGGCAAAACCGAAGTGGCTTTGCGCGCCGCTTTTGTGGCGATTACCGGCGGCAAGCAAGTGGCCGTGTTAGCGCCCACTACGCTGCTGGCCGAGCAGCATTACCAAACCTTGGTGGACCGCTTTAGCAAATGGCCGGTGAAAGTGGCCGAAATCAGCCGCTTTCGCTCGGGCAAAGAAGTCAATGCTTCGCTCAAAGGCGTGGCCGACGGCACGATTGATATTGTGGTGGGCACGCATAAATTACTCAGCGCCGACACGCATTTCAAAGACTTGGGGCTGCTGATTATTGACGAGGAACACCGCTTTGGTGTGCGCCACAAAGAGGCCATGAAGGCTATGCGCGCTGAGGTGGATGTGCTGACGCTTACGGCCACGCCGATCCCCCGCACCATGGGCATGGCGCTAGAAGGCTTGCGCGATTTGTCCGTCATCGCTACGGCTCCACAACGGCGTCTGGCTATCAAGACCTTTGTGCGTAGCGAAGGTAACGGCGTCATCCGCGAAGCGGTTTTGCGCGAGCTCAAGCGTGGCGGGCAAATTTATTTTTTGCACAACGAGGTGGACACCATAGAAAATCGCCGCGCCAAGCTAGAAGAGTTACTGCCCGAGGCGCGCATCGCGGTGGCCCACGGCCAGATGCCCGAGCGCCAACTGGAAGCGGTGATGCGCGACTTTGTGGCCCAGCGCTATAACTTACTGCTGTGCTCCACCATCATCGAAACCGGTATTGATGTGCCCACGGCCAACACCATTGTGATTAGCCGAGCCGACAAATTTGGACTGGCGCAGCTGCACCAATTGCGCGGACGCGTGGGGCGCAGCCACCACCAGGCTTATGCCTACCTGATGGTGCCCGACTTGGAGGGCTTGACCAAACAGGCCAGCCAGCGTCTGGACGCGATTCAGCAAATGGAAGAACTGGGCAGCGGCTTTTACCTGGCCATGCACGACTTGGAGATTCGCGGCGCAGGCGAAGTGCTGGGCGAAAACCAGAGCGGCAATATGCTGGAAGTGGGCTTTCAGCTGTACAACGAAATGCTGGCCGAAGCAGTGCGCTGCCTCAAAGCGGGCATCGAGCCGGACTTACTCAGCCCGCTCAACGCCACCACCGAAATCAATCTGCATTCGCCCGCGCTTTTGCCTGACGACTACTGCGGCGACGTGCATTTGCGCTTGAGCTTTTACAAAAAACTGGCCACTGCCCAAAACGGCGACCAGATCGACCGCCTGACCGAAGAGATCGTGGACCG
>CANJXV010000122.1 GCA_947478935.1 Comamonadaceae bacterium | reverse complement strand
CGGTGCCTGGCATTTACGACGGGGTAGAGCGTTTTGATGTGGTGCATGTGCGCGCTTTGGACGAGCACGGCAAGAGCCGGGTCATTGAGGCCAGTGATTTGCTGGCCGTGTGCGTGCAGCATGAAATGGACCATTTGATGGGCAAGGTGTTTGTGGAATACCTTTCGCCTCTCAAGCGCAACCGTATCAAGACCAAAATGCTCAAAGCCCGGCGCGAGGACACGCGTTGAGGCTGGTATTTGCAGGCACCCCGGAATTTGCCCGAGTTGCACTCGCGCATCTACATGCGGCAGGGCATGAAATCGCCCTGGTGCTGACCCAGCCGGACCGCCCGGCCGGGCGAGGCATGAAGCTGCAGCCCTCAGCGGTCAAACAGTTTGCTCAGGCGCAGCGCTTAGCCCTGGCGCAACCCGCCAGTCTGCGCCTGGACGGCAAATTTGCTTTGGAGGCACAGGCTGCCCAAAATCTGATCAGCCAGGCCCGCGCCCAGGCCATGGTGGTCGTCGCCTACGGCTTGCTCTTACCCCAATGGGTGTTGGACGCGATGGCCGGGCCCGGCCAGTGGGGGTGTTTCAATATCCATGCTTCGCTACTGCCACGCTGGCGCGGCGCTGCGCCCATCCACCGCGCCATCGAAGCCGGTGACATCGAGTCCGGCATCACCATCATGCAGATGGACGCTGGCCTGGATACGGGGCCCATGCTGTTGCAAGAGCGGATTGCGATTGCGCCCGATGCCAGCACCGCTGCGTTGCACGACGCACTGGCTGAGCGGGGTGGACGCTTAATGGTGCAAGCCTTAGACAACCCGGCCGCCTTGCATGGGCATGCGCAAACTGAAGAGGGCGTTTGCTATGCACACAAAATTGACAAGGCCGAAGCTACGATTGATTGGCAGCAGCCAGCCGAGCAGATCGCTCGCAAAGTGCGCGCCTTCGACCCCTTTCCTGGCGCCAGCACCCGTCTGGCTGGTGAGGCCCTGAAAGTCTGGGGCGCCCAGGTTCTTGCGTCCGAAGAAACCGTGGCCTTAGCAGAGGGCAAGGCGCGCCCGGGCCTGCTGCTGGCCAGCGACCCGCAGGGCCTGCTGGTGGCAGCAGGTGCGGGCACTTGCTTGCGTATCACCCGCCTGCAGCGCCCCGGCGGCAAGCGCCTGACGGTGGCGGACTACCTACAAGGCCATGCATTAGCGCCTGGTCTGTGTTTTGACAGCCCCATGCCGAACCTGGCGCTTTGATGTTTTTCTCCCGAAGTCAACGGCAAAACCCGGCTTACCGCCAAGGTTTTATGGAAATGCTCACGGTCGCGCCAGGCATTGCCGCCTGGGGCTTGATGACCGGGGTCGCCATGGCCACTTCCGGTATGCGCACGCCCGACGTACTGGCCATGGCACTTTTGGTTTTTGCTGGCAGTTCCCAATTGGCCGCCATTCCACTAATAGGGGCAGGGGCACCCGTGTGGGTGATTCTGGCGACCGCTTTTTGCGTCAACCTGCGTGTTGTGGGTTTTAGCGCGCAGTTGCGCAGCTACTTGATGCATTTGCCGCGCAGGCAGCGCTTAGTAGTGGGGTATTTTGTGGCCGACCTCACCTATTTCTTGTTTATCAAGCGCTACCCGGTACCGGCTACGACCGAGGCCGAGCGCGCGGACCAAATGGCCTATCTGGCAGGCAACGCCACGGTCAATTGGCTGAGTTGGACGGGATGCAGCGTCCTGGGCGTGGTGCTGGCCAACTACATCCCTGCAGCCTGGGGCCTGGGCTTTGCCGGCGTGCTGGCCCTGACCGGTATTTTGTGCTCCTTGGCCACCAGCCGTATGCGCGCTTTTTCCGCAGGCATCGGTGCGGTAGTGGCCATCATGGCCTATGCATTGCCGCTCAAGCTCAACATTTTGTTGGCGATTGTGCTGTCGGTCCTGCTGTGCATGCTGCTGGAGTCCACGATGGCGCCGGCCACCGTGGAGGAATAGCTATGGAATCGCTGATGGCTTACCTGAGCGCCTGGGGTTTGAACGATGGAGATCCCTGGACGTTTTTGTCGATTGTGTTGATGGCCTGCATCACGGTGGTCACGCGCTCTTTTTTCTTTATTTCCGATACACCCTGGACCCTGCCCTCCTGGGCGCAGCGCGGCATGCAATATGCGCCGATTGCGGCGCTGGCCGCTGTGGTCTTGCCGGAAATTGTGATGACCCAAGGCGTGTTTATCCACTCCCTGGCCGATGCGCGCATTTACGGCGCCCTGGCCGGTGCGGCCTACTTTTTCTGGCGGCGCGGCAGCGGGCAAGCGGTGCTGGGCACGATTGTGGCGGGCATGTCGGTTTACATTCCTTTGCATCCGGGTTTGCATTGGTAAGGTGGCTTGCACAGTGTAGGGATGAAAGTAGGCATTGCGCAGGCTGTGCTCGCTACCTAGAATCCAATGGCACACCCTATTTTTAACCCCGATATTGAGCAGGCCATGAACCTTATCCGTTTTCAAGATTTATGCATCCAGGGCAAGGTCGCCGGGATGCGCGTATTCATCCGCGCAGACCTGAACGTGCCGCAGGATGCCAGCGGCGCCATCACCGAAGACACCCGCATACGCGCTAGCATTCCCTGCATTCGCATGGCTTTGGACGCTGGCGCCGCGGTCATGTTGACCTCGCATCTGGGCCGACCTACCGAAGGCCAATGGCGTCCCGAAGACTCGCTCGCACCGGTGGCGCAGCGCCTGTCCGAACTGATGGGCCGCCCCGTGCCCTTGCTGCGCGACTGGGTGAACGGCGTGGCCGTGCGTCGCGGTGAAGTCGTGCTTCTTGAAAACTGCCGCGTGAACGTGGGTGAAAAGAAAAATGACGAAGCGCTGGCGCGCAAGATGGCGCAGCTGTGCGACATTTTTGTGCACGACGCCTTTGGCACCGCCCACCGTGCCGAGGCCAGCACTTACGGTATCGCCCAGTTTGCCACCATGGCTTGTGCCGGGCCTTTGCTGGCTGCTGAAATGGATGCTATTACCAAGGCCTTGCTGGCCCCGCGCAGGCCGCTGGTAGCTATCGTGGCCGGCTCCAAAGTCTCTACCAAGCTCACTATTCTCAAAAGCCTGGCGGCCAATGTAGACCAGCTGATTGTCGGCGGCGGTATTGCCAACACCTTTATGTTGGCAGCCGGTTTGAAAATCGGCAAAAGCCTGGCCGAGCCCGATTTACTGGACCAGGCGCGCGCCGTGATTGAAGCCATGCGTGCGCGCGGCGCGGCGGTGCCGATTCCTACCGACGTGGTGACCGCCAAAACTTTTGCTGCGGCTGCACCTGCCACCATCAAAGCCGCCAGTGAGGTGGAGGATGACGACTTGATTCTGGACATCGGGCCGCAAACCGCGCAGTTACTGGCCGATCAGTTGATGCGCGCAGGCACGATTGTCTGGAACGGCCCGGTCGGCGTGTTTGAATTTGCCGCTTTTGAGCAAGGCACCAAAACTATTGCGCAGGCGATTGCCGCCTCCAGCGCTTTTAGCATTGCCGGTGGGGGCGACACGCTGGCCGCGATCGCCAAGTACGGTATCGAGTCGCAAGTGGGCTATATTTCCACGGGTGGCGGCGCATTTTTGGAAGTGCTCGAGGGCAAAATCCTGCCGGCTTTTGAAATCCTGGCCCGCCGGGCTGCGGCCTGATGTGCACCTGCTGCGGGTCTGCCGCGTTTAGCTGAGTAGTTTTGCCGGAAATGTTCTGCCTCAAAAAGGGCTTAGCGTTTTGGTAAGACAATCGGGGGCCGCGCACAGTGCGTTGGCTCTTTCTATTTTTTTGGGAACTTTACATGTCAAATCGTCGTGAATTCGTGGTGCAGTTGGGTGTAGGCGCTGGTGCGCTGGTGTCAGGTGCGGTATTTGCTGCTGCACCCATGGTGGCCGAGGCCGATGCCAATGCCGCTAGCTTGGGTTACAAGGCGGACGCCACCAAAGTGGACAAAACCAAATTCCCAAAATACGCCGCAGGTCAGCAATGCGGCAGCTGCGCATTATTCCAAGGTAAAGCCGGTGATGCAGCCGGTGGTTGCCCCTTGTTTGCGGGCAAACAAGTCGCAGCCGCCGCTTGGTGCAGCGCTTACGCCAAGAAAGCCTAATCCGGTTTTTTGACCCAGACCGGCCCGGGCATGCCCGCTGCGCCGGCTCTGGACGCACAATCGTGCCATGGCGGGCCTACTTGGCGCCCGCTTTTTTAGACTCGCCATGGACTCCAACTTCTCCGCACTTTCTCCGGCCTTGCAGGCCGCTGCCCGCGCTGCTGGTTTGCGCAGCGCGACCGAGGTCCAATCGCGCAGCATCGCGCCCATATTGCAGGGACTGGACGTATTTGTCTGTGCACCCACTGGCTCGGGCAAAACCCTGGCCTATGTATTGCCCCTGCTCGATGCGACAACGCAGGGAGCGCAGCTGAACGCCAAAGGCGCCAAACTGGCCGCCACCTTGGTACTGGTGCCCACACGAGAACTGGCCGTGCAGGTCGGTGAAGTATTCAAGAGCCTGGCCCAGCGCTTGCCTTATGGCGTCAAAGTGAGTGTTATTTTTGGCGGCGTGTCCATACAGCCCCAGTTACGCGGCTTGCGCGGGGGCGCCGACATCGTGGTGGCCACGCCGGGCCGGCTGCTGGACGTCATGGCCCATAACGCGCTGCCCTTATCCAGTGTTCGCACCCTGGTGCTGGACGAAGCCGACCGCATGCTTGACCAAGGCTTTGCCGACCAGGTGCAGGCTATTCTGGGACACATTCCTCTGCCATGCCAGCGCCTGTTTTTGTCAGCCACCTTTGCGCCCGCCGTCACCGGCTGGGCCATGGCTTTGTTGCAGCAGCCGGTGCGTGTGGATTTGCGCCACGCGGTTGCAGAGCAGGCCGATATCGCTCAGCGCGCCTTTGCGGTGGACAGTGACAAGCGCACGCGATTACTGCGCCATTTGATGTCTGGCGCGCAGTGGAACCGGGTGCTGGTTTTCGTGGCTACGCAGTACGCGGCAGAAATCGTGGCTGACAAATTACGCAAGGCTGGGCTGCGTGCCGAACCCCTGCATGGCCACCTGAGCCAGGGCAAACGCAGACAGGTGCTGGAGGACTTCAAGGCTGCAAGAATCCGCGTGGTGGTGGCTACTGATTTGGCAGCGCGCGGCATCGATGTGCTGCAGCTGCCGGTGGTAGTGAACTATGATTTGCCTCGCTCGGCCCAGGACTACACCCATCGCATCGGCCGCACCGGGCGCGCCGGGGAAAGCGGGCTGGCGATCAGCTTTGTCTGCCCGGACACGCAGCCGCATTGGCAGCTGATTGTTAAACGACAGTCCTTATCGGTCAGCCTGGAAACCGAGCCCGGGTTTGAAGCAAGTGCACCTGCGCTCAAAGCACCAGTGCCAGGCAAGCCCGGCACCTTAGACCCGCATGGCGGTATCAAGGGTAAGCGCCCGAGCAAAAAAGACAAGCTGCGCGCCTCCTCAGCTGTGTTGGCCTTGGTGGTGTGACATTGCGGCTAAGGGGCGGACACCATGTCTGAAGGCAACCAGCTATTTATCCCGCCTACGTTTTTGGCCTTGTACCTAGCACCCGGCGCGCACAAGCCCTCGGCCTCGCAGGCGCATATTGCACAGCGCTACGAGTTGTGCGAAGACCTGGCGCAGATGCTGACCGGTACGGCGACCGAACTGCAATTGCGCAGTGACGCGGACAGCGCCCAGGTGTTGCAGCGTTGCCTGGACGGTTTGTGTGGCCCGGACGCGGTGATTGAAGAAGACCATGCGCGTTGGGTGGTTTGCCGCCTGGCCGAACTGATGCAATGGCCGGCGCCAGCCTGGCAGATCACCGAGCCCTGAGATGTCAGCCGCAACCAGCTTGGACGGCCCAGCCGCCGCGCTCCGTACTTATAGCGACAGCCCGCAGTTGCCGGCTCGCGCCTGGCGGGGTTTGCTGCTAACGCTGCTGTTCGTCCTATTGCTGCATCTGCTTTTTTTGCGCGGCGTATCGCGCTTCTTGCCCGACATGCCCGATGGCATGGCGGGCGAGGATGCCGGGCGCGTGTTCAGCACCCGCAGTATCCGCATCGATAACCGCGAGGCCACGACGCAGACGCAAGCGCCCAAGGCCTTGAACAAGGCGCCCAAGCCTGTTGCGCCCATCGCCCCGCCTGCTGCGAATACCGGTATGCCTGGCGAGCCTCCCCAAGGCAATGCTATGCGCTTTGAAGCCGAAGCAGTGCCGGTTCTGCCGTCAAAGGCAGACGAAGCCGCTGTGCCGCCCGCTACGGCGGCCAGCGCCGCTGCGCTGGAAGTACCGCCTTTGGCTATGGCGGCGGCATCGGCAGCTTCACCTGCTGCTGCCACTGCGCCGCTTGCTTCCGATGCGTCTTTAAGCTCCACCCCAGCCAACACTGCCAAAGGCACGCCGCCACCGGCCTATAACTATGTATTCCCGCCCTCGGTGCGTCTGAAATACGACGTCTCCGGCATCGTCAAAGGCTTTAAGTACTTCGTTTCGGGCGATTTATCCTGGCTGCATGACGGCAGTAACTACACCGCGCGCCTGGAAATCAGCCACTTTTTGTTGGGCGCCAAGGTGCAGACCAGCAAAGGCGCGATCACGCCGCGTGGCCTGGAGCCGCTGCGGTTTGGCGAAAAAGTGCGCAGCGAAGTGGCGGCGCATTTTGAGCGCGACAAGGGCAAAGTCAGCTTTAGCGCCAACACCCCGGATGTGCCGCTGATGCCCCTTGCGCAAGACCAGGTCAGCATCTTTGTGCAACTGGCGGCCATGTTTGCGGCCGAGGGGCAGGCTTTTGTGCCCGGCAGCAAACTGGTGTTCCAGACCGTGGGGGCGCGCGGTGTGGAGGAATGGGATTTTTTAGTCGAGCCGTCCGAGCGCCTGAAAATCCAGGGTAAAGAATGGACGGCCTACAAATTAGTGCGCGAGCACCGGGCCGAATATGACACGCGCGCAGAACTGTGGCTGGCTGCCGAGCTGGAGGGCTTGCCCGTGCGCATTCGACTGACGCAAACCAGTGGCGACGAAATCGATATGCTCTGGACACGCAGCCAAAAGCCCTGAAAGTGGGCCCTGACCGGCGCGTGGGGAATAAATCCTGTTACCCTCAAACCTTTACTGCCACCGCGCTTTCCTATGAACACGCTTTACGACTCTGACAGCTTTACCGTGACCCATATGCTGGCCAACGCACAGGCGCACAGTGACAGCAGCGCTGCCTTCCTGGGTCAGGGAAATACCACGCTCAGCGATGTGAAAACCGCGCAATATCCCCAAGGTGTCCCCATGCTGGCCCGCCACGGCTTTGAGATTGTGGACAAGCGCTCGGGTAAAGAGGTGTATCTGGACGGCTCCTGGGCCGAGTTGTTTCAGCAGCACATCGTCGCATGGCAGGTGAATATGCCCACCCAAGAAGAGGTCGAAGAGACCCTAGAGCAATACGCCGGTCTGGCACAAAACCCGGTAGGCATTCACTGAGTGCTTGCGCAGGCTTGCATTCCCCTGGCTTGCCTTT
>CANJXV010000121.1 GCA_947478935.1 Comamonadaceae bacterium | reverse complement strand
GTCGCCTGCGGCAGGTTCATCACAAACACACTTGCGGCAGCCATATCGTCCACATACAAGAACTCGCGCCTTGGGGCACCACTGCCCCATATGCTGACGCTTGGCGCGCCCGAGACTTTGGCCTCGTGAAAGCGCCTGATGAGTGAGGGTATGACGTGACTGTTTTCCGGGTGGTAGTTGTCGCCGGGGCCATATAAATTGGTGGGCATCACGCTACGATAGTCCACGCCGTGGCTGGCGCCGTACTGGCGGTTGTAGCTTTCGCAGAGTTTGATACCGGCGATTTTTGCGATCGCGTAAGGCTCGTTCGTGGGTTCGAGCAAACCCGTAAGCAATGCGTCTTCACGCATGGGCTGCTCTGCCAAGCGCGGATAAATGCAGCTGGATCCTAAGAAAAGCAGTTTCTTAACGCCGTTGCGAAAGGCTGCCTCCGTCACATTGGCCTGCACCATCAGGTTTTCATAAATGAAATCAGCTGGGTAGGTGTTGTTGGCGTGGATGCCGCCCACTTTGGCGGCGGCAAGGTAAACCTGATCGGGCTTTTCTTCCGCAAAAAAAGCATTGACCGCTGCTTGGTTTATTAAATCCAACGCAGCGTGCGTACGGGTAAGCAAGTTGCTTTGGCCTTGGCTTTGCAAAGCCCGCACGATCGCGCTGCCCACCAGACCCTGGTGCCCAGCGACATAAATCTTAGGACTGTCCGGTGTCGCGCCCATAGCTGTCTTCAAATCGAACGATGTCGTCTTCACCCAAATAGCTACCCGACTGAACTTCGATAATTTCTAAGTCCGTCTTGCCTGGATTTTCCAACCGATGCGTCACGCCGAGCGGGATATAGGTACTTTGGTTTTCCGTAAGCAATACCTGCTCATCGCCACGCGTCACCAGCGCTGTGCCCTTCACCACAATCCAATGCTCAGCGCGATGGTGGTGCATTTGCAGACTCAGCTTGGCGCCAGGACGCACGCTGATGCGCTTTACCTGGTGGCGCTCGCCCACATCCACGCTGTCATACGTGCCCCAGGGACGCGCAACTTTGCGGTGTTGCACCGATTGGGCGACCTTGTCCGCATCTAATCGCGCCACCACTTGCTTGACCTGTTCGACCTGGCTGCTGTGCGCCACCAGCACGGCATCTGGCGTGTCTACTATCAATAAATCATGGGTGCCCAAAGCGACCACCGGGCGGTGTGGCGCATGGACAAATGTATTGTTGGCGTCCACGGCCAAACCGTGTCCGTGGATGCGGTTGCCCTGTGCGTCCGGCGCACTGAGCTCGGCCACTGCGTTCCAACTGCCCACATCGCTCCAAGCGCTGGTAAACGGCAGCACCGCCACATTGTGGTGGTGCTCCATCACCGCATAGTCGATACTTTCGGAGCGGCATGCAGAAAAGGCCTGGGCTTGTGGGCGCACAAATTGGCCATCTTGCGTTGATGCGGCCATGGCATTGCGACAGGACTGCAAAATATCAGGGGCATGCTGCTCCAAGGCGTCAAGTAGGGTGTTGGCGCCACATAAAAAGATGCCACCGTTCCATAAGGCACGACCAGTCAGCAACAAGGCCTGCGCCTTGTCAAGGGCAGGTTTTTCGGTAAAGCCCTCAACGGCAAAGGCGCCGTCAGGGCGGATTTCGCCTTGGCGGATATAGCCATAGGCCGTACTGGGGAAACTCGGGCTGATGCCAAACGTGACGATTGCGCCGGTTTGTGCTGCTGGACAAGCTTTTTGCACCACATCGGCGAACGCCTTTGCGTCCGGAATATGGTGGTCCGAAGGGCAAAACAGCAGTAAGGCACCGGGTGCCGCGGCAATCGCCGCTATGGCCATGGCTGCCGCCGTGTTGCGCGCCACAGGCTCCAGCAAGACGGTGCCCTGCACTCCGGCCGACTGCATGGCCTGGCCCACCAAAAATCGGTGCTCCTCCGAGGCGACGCAAACCGCGTCTTTGCTAAACAAAGCCACCCGCTCCAAGGTCAATTGCAGCAGGCTTTTGCCTTGTATCAGGGGGACAAATTGCTTGGGAAAGCTCTTACGACTGAGGGGCCATAGGCGGGTGCCGGAGCCGCCGCAAAGGATGACCGGGGTGATTTTCACTGGGGGGATGTTTTGCTTGTCGTTCAAAGCAGTGCGACTTATAGGTTTGGTCGGGCTAGGAAATAAAACGCTGAGACAAAAAATGGTTCGCCCACGCTACCGCCATGCCGACTGAAGTTCGACGGGCATACCTGGTCGCGAAATACGCTAAAGGCACCAACTTGCACGAGGCGAATCTAATTTTTCGCGAGTCTAACCCACTTGTACTATTTATTGCCCACAAAAAAAGGCCGTCACAGCGGCCTGCAACGCCAGCACAAAGCTGGTGGCGCGGGTTGGGTTGTCTTTGGCGATGAAGCCAGCGATTTCATCAACAGAGGCGAGCGCGATCTTGGCCCACTTGATCACCATGAATCAAGCGCCGTATTTGGCGAATACCGCTTTGACCTGCTTGTCGGTTGCGAATTCGCCTGCATCGGCTTGCTTGATGCCATCGTGAATGTCAGGAATCTGCCAGGATTCATTCTGCACATAGTTGGTTAGCGCATTGATGGCCAAAAAGCTCTTAGTCCGTGCAGTCGCCTTTGCAAGCTCTTCAATCTGGTTGTAAAGCGCCTCGGGCAGGCGTACGTTGATGGTTCTCGCTGTCATGGCGTAACACTCCTGTGCATGTGTAATACGACGCATTATTCACTTCACACAACTGGCGGTTGACCCGCCGGCACTTTGGGATGCGCAGCGGGAGCGGTTGACCAGTCCTGTCACAGCCAAATAAGCAGGCAGCTAGGTAGATTTTTTGGGCTTACTCCGTGATCTCGTTCAGCGCCCGGCGGCGCTCGCGATTTGCGCCTGCCGATTGGCCTCAATTTGGATGACATGACACTGGTCAATGATGTCGGTAAAGCTGGGCTCGTTAAGCGCAAGCAGGCCATCCTCGAGCATCGCGGTGTAATCTTGCTCCAGAGCGGCCAACGATTTACCGGTTGGGATGAGTTGCAGTTGCCCACTGGTCGCGGCGAAATAATCGATCTTTGTGCCCGCCGCATTTTTCTCTACAAAGAACACCGACTTGTGCTCAGCCACAGCTTTGGCTAGATCGGGGTTGGCACAGGCGGCAGAAAAATGTGCTGTTTTTGCGATAGCCGCCAAGTCGTACCAGTGGCGCGAGTAGCGTTCACCTCGCAATCGGCCTTGCAGGCAATACACATGCGCCGCTGTGGCTTTTTCCCAGAAGGTACGCTCGGCCGCCATCACCAATGGCTGCGCTGTCGGAAAGATCACGCCCTCTATTTCCGGCGCAATGTCGCAGGTCACCGGCAGAACCTGGTTTGGCTCACCTGTGGCGCGCGCACCAAACTCCAGTTGGATCGTTGGGGAGGAATAGCCTGTCCCGGTTTTGACCGCTGGATACGCCAGAACTAATTTGTCGCTTTCCTTGCCTGCCAAAGTCAGAGTGGCTTCAAGGCCAGCCTTCACCATCGCGGCCTCAATGACCGGCCTTACCGTGGTCTCAATCCAGATGGGCAAGCGATGACGTACCGCGCTGCTGATCTTTTTCTCTTGGCTGGCTGATGCAGGGATGGGGTTTCTTTGTTGCAAAAGATCGGCCGCCAGTTCGCGGATGTCGTAGGTGAGGTCCACATCCTCGGAAAATCGATCAATGATGCGATAAACCTTGGACAGCGACGTTCCGCCCTTGAAAGTGAGTTTACTGGCCAACGTTGATTCGTAGATAGCGGATAGTGCCCACACGACCCAAATATCCTTTTCGAGCAAGTGCGCTGGCCGCCCGATTCGGGCAGACGCATATTCCAAGGCTTCAGCCTGATCATCCCGGCTGAGAGAGAACCATGACTCAGCCATTTGCCATACCTTCGCTGACCGCTTTGGCCAACCAACTTGGCAACATAGCTCGCGCACTGCGCACAGCCTCCCATTCAGGTTCGGACAGTTTTGTGCGGAGCAGTTTGATCGCCGCTGGTGCAGCCTCAGGACCCAGCCAATAGAGTGCACGAATCGCCATGCCTGACGGACGTTTGCCCAGCAATAATTGCCAGCGATTGCCGTGCTTGAGCTCAATGCAACGATTACCCAGTTGCAGTTTGCGGGATGGGCCGGAGGTAAAAAACACTTCGCGCGTCGGCACCTGAGTGGTCAAGCCCAGTGCATTGGCTTCAGCCGCACCATTGGCCACTACCGTTTCTCCACCACTCGCTTCAATGGCCTGCACCACTGACTGAGTGGAGGGGGGGCGAACGCCGAATCGACCCTGGTAAGGTGCAACGTAGGCTCCGCGACTCACGCGCATCAATTGGCCTTCCTGAGCCAATCGTGACAGGGTTTTGTCCACGGCAGCGCGCGAACCCAGATGCAGAAATTCTTTGGGCGACAGCAAGCCACCCTCGGGCATGGTGCGGGCGGCAGACAAAATATTTTCGGCAAGATGGCTCATGGTGGCGACTCCTTTGTCAGAAGTATATGCAATTCTCTGACAAATCGCAAATTAGATGAGCGGTTTAATGGCTGAGCGCAGGTAGGAGTTCCCTGCGCTGACCAATGCTGAAATAAAACTTAATTGATTCGTCAGCACGCAAACCCTTTGTTTATGCGGGTCTACGAATATCCTTTGCGGACTTCGGCCCCTTTTTGGGCTCAGACAGAACAGAGACTGTTGGCGCAGAGAGAGCAGAAAGTGGTCTAAAACGGGGCGGATGGTCGGCTGGCGAAGATATGACAAAACACCGCCACCGCGTCACGCCCCGCGCATTCCCGCTACGGCTTGCACGTTGTTTGCCGCGCCCGTTGCCCAGTGCATAGACAATGGCCCCGACTTCCTTCGGATCGCATTCGCTGATTTCGTCCAAGGCCAACAGGCAATCATTGAACATTGCCGCTGCGCCTTCCATGCCGTTTGCGGTTGCCCGCCAACTGCGCTTAAAGCCCGGCCCGCCCCATGTTGCGCACGCCGCTTCGATCAAGGTGGTTTTACCCGTGCTGGAATCACCGACAACGTGAAACCCGCCGCCCTCGGAATTGCACCGCTGCAACAATGGCCCGGCAAAGGATGCCGATACAGCCAACATCAATAGCGGGTTGCACACCGCCTTTGCTGCAATGCCATCGCGCCAGCCTGCCAGCGTCCCGGCCTGCGTGTGTTCCTCGTGGCCACGTTCACCGCTTTGGAAAATAACGCCCGCAGACTTTGGCCCGATCACTGCATCCGGCAACACAAAAGAATCACCGCACCAGCCCACCTGTAACGCGCAATGAATGCGCCGCTTTGGATGCTCGCTTTGCAGGTAGTGGGGCAATTGCTGCCGGGCTTTGTAGGGATCAAGCTCTACGCCCATTGCCAACAGTTCGCCGCGTAGCTGCGCACCATCGCCCGCCAATAGCTCCATTGGCATTGCCCATTCGCGCCACTTGCCCACCGTGGGCTTAAAGCGCAACAGCCGCCCAAAGTTGTTGCTTTGCCCGTCAAACGTCACCGCATCAATGTGCATCGGGGAACATATCCATGCGTCAAACGGTTCCGGTGGTTCGTTCTTTTTGCCTGCGGTCATTCCACAGTAATAGACGCCGGGTCGGTGGTTGCCATCTACCGCCTTTGTCCATTCGTCCAACACCACATAATGCGGCCTGCCATCCATGCCGGGGAATGGACTAGGTGGCAATGCTGGGGCTTTGCTGTCATCGGTGGTTATCGGGGTGTCGGTCGTGCGCTCTATGACTTCCTGCACCGTGGCCACAGTCTGCATGGGTTCAGATTCAATCTGGCCACCAGCCCCGGTATCAATCACGCAATCCGCTACTGATTCAACAGCGCCAGCAAAACAAGTTTTCACCGCATCAAGCCCACTGCCTGCCAACTGGTGCAGGTCGTTAAAGTCGGTCGCCTCATTCGGCCTGTCCGCCGGGAACATGGGAACAACCACAATGCCGCCCACCGCCTTTGCAGCGCCAGCCGCTGCCGTGCGTCCGGGGTTGCCTTCGGTCTGGTGATCGTCGTCTGCCGCCACGATCAACGCCGCATCGGGGTACAGCTTGCGCAGTGACTTTGCAACGGGTTCAAGGTTGCCGCTATCGAACGCCACCGCCACGGGTTGCCCCGTTGCTTCATGGATAGATGCACCAGTAGCAAAGCCTTCGCACACGATCAGGATGGCCCCATGCGCCGCCTGAATCTTAGGTTTTATGAGGTAGTGGCATCCCTGCTTTTCGCCGCCTGTTAGCGGTCGCTTGGTGCCATCGGCGGTAATGAATTGAAGGCTTCGCAGTTCACCCGCAGCATTGCGCATGGGGATCACCAGCAACGGCCCGGACAACGAATAGGACAACTTCGCACAATGCGCCCGCGCTGCCGCCGTTTCGATCAACCTTGCGCCGTGGGCTTGAATGCCTTTTTTAACAAGGTAGCCATGCGCCGCCGCGTCCGGTATCGGTGTTGCCGCTGCCCATATCGTCGCCGCTATTTCCGCCGCTGCATCGTGTTCGGCTTTCTTTGCCCGGTGCCGGGCATTCTGCATAGACTTCAACAGCGCGGCATATTGCCTTTGTTGCTCTGGTGTCTGTGCGTTGCGTTCGATACTGCACCATGATTCGGTGCGGCCTTCGCGCCAATTGCCAAAGCTGCCCGCCGGTATGTTGTCCAGGTGCAAGATGTACCAGCCCGCATCGTCGCCGCGTTTGCCGTTGGTGCTGAATCGCTGAATTTTGCCATCGGCAATGATGCTGTCCGGGGGTGGCAATCCTGCCGCTGCAATGGCCGCTTGAAACGCCTGTTCGGGGTTACTGGCCACCGCAAAGGGAATGGCTAGTGCGCTCATTGGCTCACCCCCAATCGCCGGGCAAAGGCTTGCAATTCTGCAAAGTCAGCCGCGTGGAATGTGTGGCCATATTTGCAAACCAGAAACCCGCCATCCTTCAACTGGTGGACTGCATGGCCCCGGATTGCAAGCTCGGCAAACTGCGTGGCAATCGCTTTACTGTGTCGCGTGCCAGTGGCAAAATTCAGGTCGTTGGTGCTGTCGGTCGTAAGCCCTTCGGTGTTGATAGCGCCGGGGGCTTTTTCATTGGTGGTGTCGGTGTGGTGCTTCATTGTGGCCACTCCTTACACCGTGGCCAGTTCGGTGCGCTTTGCGTGCAACACCTTCACCAATTCGCGGATCTCCGCATCGGACTTGCCAGCGATTCGAGCCGCTGCAATTGCTTTCACCTCATAGTCTGGCCAGCCCTTTGAACGCTGCCCTATGGCAACCCCGGTGGTGAACAAACCTTCACGGATCGCGTTATATTGGCTTGCATCCGAACGCCATCCCATTTCAGCCTTGCTAGCTGTGATTCTCCAAATTGGCATATAGCCCCCTATGTGTCTCGCTAGCGGTTGCTAGCGATTGGGGGCATTGTCAAAATTGGTAAAGGGAAACGGGGGCAACTGCCCAAGCAAATAGGCAACTGCCTACGAAACCCTTATTTCATGCGGGTTGCCAGCGCATCGGGGATTTTCTTTAGGTGGCCTTCAATGGTGGTTTCACCGATAGAAACCTGCATCAATGCCGCCGTGCTTTGTATCAATCCTGCCGCTTT
>CANJXV010000120.1 GCA_947478935.1 Comamonadaceae bacterium | reverse complement strand
GCTGCATAGCGTGATCGACACCGCGCACTCGCGCTTTCCGGTGTTTGAGGGCGAGCGAGAAAACATCATCGGCATCCTGATGGCCAAGGATTTGCTCAAACTCCAGCGCGCCCCCGAGCTCAATATCCGTGCGCTTTTGCGCCCCGCCGTTTTTGTGCCCGAGACCAAGGGTCTGAACGATTTGCTGCGCGACTTCAAAGGCAACCGCAACCATCTGGCCATCGTGATCGACGAGTTTGGCCGTGTGGCGGGCCTGATCACCATCGAGGATGTGCTGGAGCAAATCGTCGGCGAGATTGAGGACGAATTCGATATCGACGACGACGAGGGCGATGTGTTTGCGCTGCCCGACCGCAGTTTCCGTGTGAACGGCGACGCCACACTGGAGCGCGTAAGCAGCGCCTTTGGCGTGGACCTGCTAGCGCGCGAAGACGCCGACGACTTTGACACCATAGGCGGTTTAGTTGCCCATGAAATGGGCCACGTGCCCCAGCGCGGCGAGCGCCACACCATGCTGGGCTTGCAGTTCGTGGTGTTGCACACGCGTGGCGGTGCGGTGCGTTGGTTCAAAGTGTCACCCCTGACCGCACCGCCGAGCCCGTGATGCGCCTGCCTGCGCAGTTTGCTATGCCCATGCTGGCGGGCGTGCTGCACGCGGCTGGAGTGGCCTGGCCAGTTAAGTGGATGCTGGACTACGGCCAGCCGCAATGGGCGCTGCAATTGCTGTCCATGGCGCTTTTGGCGGGCGCTGTGTTGGGTGCTAGTTCGGCGCGCCAAGCCGCATTGCGCACTTGGGTATTTACCACCGTTTATTTAGGCTGCACCTTTGGCTGGTTGTTTACTGCAATGCACACCTACGGCGGCATGCCCGCGCCTTTGGCGGCACTGGCAGAGTGGCTGCTCGCAGGATTGTTAGCGGTGTACTTTGCGCTGGCCGGTGGCCTGTGGTGGCGCTTGGCGCAGCGCGGCGCTTTTTCAGGCGCAATTCTTTTTGGCTTGCTGTGGATGATGGCCGAGCTGGCGCGCGGCACCTGGCTGACCGGCTTTGGTTGGGGCGCGGGTGGTTATGCCCATATCGATGGCCCCTTGTCGTTTTTCGCGCCCTTGCTGGGCTCGTATGGCATTGGCGCTGTGGCAGCGTTTATCGGCATGGCTGTGGCGCAGGCAGGCATGCGAGTCATGGGCCGACGCGCGCCCGCAGGCATTCGCCCTTCGGGTACGGCGGCTTTGCTGACGGCCTTAGCGTTGCTGTTTGTCCCCGCATTGACACCCGTGGCCTGGAACCAGTGGACGCGTGATGCAGGCACTTTTAGCGTCACGCTCTTGCAAGGCGGCATCGCGCAAGATGAAAAGTTTGAACAGTCCAGCGGCGTGCCGCAGGCACTGCAGTGGTACGAAGCACAATTGCTCAGCGCCAGCAGCGATTTAGTGGTTGCACCCGAAACCGCCGTCCCCCTGCTGCCCCAGGAGTTGCCAGACGGCTATTGGGAGCGCTTAAGCATCGGTTTGCGCACCCACGGCCATGCGGCCATCTTTGGCATGCCACTGGGCGACAGCCAGCAGGGCTACACCAATTCGGTCATCGGCTTGATGCCAGGCCAAACGCAAATACAGCGCTACGACAAACATCATCTGGTGCCTTTTGGAGAATTCATTCCGCCTTTGTTCCGCTGGTTTACCAACTTAATGCACATCCCATTGGGTGACTTCAACCGCGGCCCTTTGGGTCAGGCCTCGTTTGAATTGCCAGGTCAACGACTGGCAGTGCATATTTGCTATGAAGATTTGTTTGGCGAAGAACTGGCCACCCGTTTTATCGACCCAAGCAACGCGCCCACGGCGCTGGTCAATGTCAGCAACCTGGCTTGGTTTGGCGACGGCCTGGCAATTAACCAACACCTAAGCATCGCGCGCATGCGCGCTTTGGAATTTGGCTTGCCGGTGCTGCGTGCTACGAACACCGGCGCTACCGCCATCATTGCGCACACTGGCGTGGTGCAATCGCAATTGCCTTATGGCCCTGCCGGCATTTTGCAAGGGAAAGTACAAGGCCGCGCAGGTCTGACACCGTTTGCTTGGTGGGCTGCGCGTTGGGGCTTGTGGCCACTGTGGCTGATGGCACTGGCCACCTTGGCATGGACCGCTTTGGCACGCAGGCGCCACGATTGAAACCTCTAGCACTGTACCGCAGGTGCGCGATTACGCCACCACATCAAACTATGGGCGTTTTGCATGTTGTGGTCCGCACCGCGGTAGCTGTTGCTTTAAAAGCAATGGGCCGCTGTGGCAACTGCGCTTGCAACAGACTTCGGCAGCCAAAGCAATGGCCCGTAAAATTGCTTGCTTACGCTGCCAAGCTTTGTAAGCAGCCCAATCCATGGCGCCAGTGCCGCGCCCCAGCCACCGCATGAAGACATTCCAGCAAATTATTTTGACTTTGCAGTCCTATTGGGACGCGCAAGGTTGCGCACTCTTACAACCCTACGATATGGAAGTGGGCGCCGGCACCTCCCACACGGCGACGTTTTTGCGCGCCATCGGCCCCGAGCCTTGGAAGGCCGCCTATGTGCAACCCAGTCGCCGCCCCAAAGACGGGCGCTATGGCGAAAACCCCAACCGCTTGCAGCACTACTACCAGTACCAGGTAGTGATGAAGCCCGCCCCGGCCAATATTCTGGATTTGTACCTCGGTTCGCTACAGGCGCTGGGCTTTGACCTGAAGCAAAACGACACCCGCTTTGTAGAAGACGATTGGGAAAACCCCACCTTGGGCGCGTGGGGCTTGGGCTGGGAAGTCTGGCTCAACGGTATGGAGGTGACGCAGTTCACCTATTTTCAGCAAGTAGGTGGCATCGACTGCAAGCCAGTCACCGGCGAAATCACCTACGGCCTGGAGCGCCTGGCCATGTACTTGCAAGGCGTGGACAACGTCTATAACTTGCAATGGACCGCCGATATGTCGTATGGCGATGTGTACAAGCAAAACGAGGTGGAGCAATCCACCTACAACTTCGAACATAGCGACACCGACTTTTTATTCACCGCGTTTTCCGCGCATGAAAAGCAGGCCAAGCATTTGATCGACGTGCCCCTCGCTTTGCCGGCCTATGAGCAAGTGCTCAAAGCCGCGCATACTTTTAATTTGTTGGACGCACGCGGCGCGATCAGCGTGACCGAGCGCGCTGCCTACATGGGCCGCATCCGTAACCTGGCGCGCGGCGTAGCGCAGTGCTATTTTGAGAGCCGCGAGCGCCTGGGCTTTCCCATGGCCCCGCCCGAATGGATTGCGCAGATGGCAAAGAAGGCGGCATGAACATGGCGACGCAAAACCTCCTGGTCGAACTCTTTGTCGAGGAACTGCCGCCCAAGGCGCTCAAAAAGTTGGGGCTGGCCTTTGCGACCGTATTGGCGGATAGCCTGAAAGCGCAAGGTCTGGCGCCTGCGGATGCAGCGGTCACGGACTACGCCTCCCCGCGCCGATTAGCGGTGCATGTGGCCGGTGTCAGTGCGCAAGCGGCTGACAAAGCGGTATCGCAAAAACTAATGCCAGTGGCCGTGGGCTTAGACGCCAGCGGTCAAGCCACACCGGCCCTGCTGAAAAAGCTGCAAGCCCTGGGCGCGGGGCCTGAGGCTATCGCCGGTTTGCAAAAACGGATGGACGGCAAAGCCGAGGCCTTGTACTTTGACAGCACGGTGCGCGGCGCCAGCCTGACCGAGGGTTTGCAAAAAGCCTTGTTAGATGCGATTACCAAACTACCCATCCCCAAAGTCATGAGCTACCAGTTGGAGCGCGACTGCGAGCTTCCCGGTTGGAGCACCGTCAGCTTTGTTCGCCCGGCGCATGGCTTGCTGGCAATGCACGGCAGCGCGGTGGTACCGGTACAGGCACTTGGTTTGCAGGCCGGTAACAGCACCCAAGGCCACCGTTTTGAGGCCGCGGTATCACCCGTGCACATCGCGCATGCCAATGACTACGCCACCACCCTGGCGCGCGATGGCGCGGTGATTGCCGGCTTTAACGAGCGCAGCCGCGCTATGGTGCAAGCGCTGCGCAGCGCGGCCAAGCGCCTGGGTCGCCGTTTGGAAGTAGAGCCTGCCTTGCTGACCGACGGCGAGGCCGAAGCGGTATTGTTGGAGAACGCACTGGTACAGGAAGTGACCGCCCTGGTGGAGCGCCCCACCGTGATGGTGTGCAACTTTGACGAAGCGTTTTTACAAGTGCCCCAAGAGTGTTTGATTTTGACCATGAAGGCGAATCAAAAATACTTCCCACTGCTTGATGACGCCGGCAAGTTGAGTAACCAGTTTTTAATCGTCAGCAATATCAATCCCGCAGACCCAAGCTTTGTGATCGGTGGCAACGAGCGCGTGGTGCGCCCGCGCCTGGCCGATGCCAAATTCTTCTTCGACCAGGACCGCAAACGAACGCTAGAGTCGCGCGTCGAGGGCTTGTCCAAAGTGGTATATCACAACCAATTGGGCACGCAGGGCGATCGCATGCAGCGAGTGTGTGCGATTGCGCAGGCCATCAGCCAGGCCTTGCATTTGGACGCCAGTACGTCCGAGCAAGTGCAAACAGCGGCGCGCCTGGCCAAGACCGATTTGCTAACCGACATGGTGGGCGAGTTTCCCGAGCTGCAAGGCACCATGGGCGGCTATTACGCGCGCCATGACGGCTTGGGTGAGGCCGTTGCGACGGCCATTGAAGACCACTACAAGCCACGCTTTGCCGGTGACGAATTGCCGCGCAGCCAACTTGCATTGACAGTGGCTTTGGCTGACAAATTAGAAACCTTGGTGGGTATGTTTGGCATTGGTAACTTGCCTACTGGCGACAAAGATCCCTTTGCGCTAAGGCGCCATGCGCTCGGTGTGATTCGCATGTTGATGGAAAGCCAGCAGCCGCTTGCGCTCGAAGCACTATTGCATGAGGCCACCGCCGCATATGCCGGGTTGCACAAAGGTTTGCAGGATGCAAGTACTGCCTTGGTCAACTTTATTTTCGACCGCCTCTCAGGCATCTTGCGCGAACAAGGCGCCAGCGCGCAAGAGGTCGATGCGGTGCTGGCTTTGCGCCCGCAACTGCTGGGCGAAGTGCCCAAGCAGTTGGCAGCCGTACGCGCCTTCTCTGCCTTGCCCGAAAGCGCGGCGCTGGCCGCAGCCAATAAGCGCATTGGCAACATCCTGAAAAAATCCGATGCTGCGCAAGGCGAGGTAAATCCAGGCTTGTTGCACGAAGCTGCCGAAAAGGCTTTGTTCGCAGTAATGCAAAAAATCGTTCCACAGGCAGACGCTTTGTACGCCGCCAAGGACTACACCGCTAGCTTGCAAGCGCTAGCTGCGCTGCGTGCCCCGGTAGACGCGTTTTTTGACGGTGTCATGGTCAATGCCGATGACCCATTGCTCAAGGTAAACCGCTTGGCGCTATTGCAGCAATTGCACAACGCCATGAACCGCGTGGCAGATTTGTCCAAGCTGGCCGCTTAAATTTTTTAGCACGATGAAACTTTGTATCCTCGACCGCGACGGCACGATCAATGAGGACAGCGACGACTACATCAAGTCCGCCGACGAATGGATACCGCTGCCCGGCGCGCTCGAGGCGATTGCCCGCATCAACCATGCCGGCTGGCATGTGGTGGTGGCCAGCAACCAGTCGGGCCTGGGGCGCGGGCTGTTTGATGTGGCTGCGCTCAATGCAATGCACACCAAAATGCACAGCATGCTCGCCGCAGTCGGCGGGCGCATTGACGCCGTTTTTTACTGCCCCCACAGCCCGGCCGAAAACTGTAACTGCCGCAAACCCGCCTCGGGCTTGTTTGAACAAATTGCCGAACGCTATGGCATGGGCTTGGCTACCATGCCGGCGGTGGGCGACACCCCTCGCGACATGATTGCCGCCATAGGCGCCGGTTGCACGCCGCATGTGGTGCAAACTGGCAAAGGCGCGCTCTGGCGCGGCCAACCACTGCCGGCCGACTTCCCGCCGCAAACCATGGTGCATGCAGACCTGTCCGCGTTTGCGGACTACCTCGTGGCGCGCAGCTAGCGCACCCTTAATTTGCGCACCCGATTTATGCCATTCATCCGCTCGGTCTTGCACATGCTGTGGATGATGCTGACCGTAGTGCCTTTTGCGTTTGCGATTTTGGGCGCCTCGATATTTATCCGGGGCAATCCGCTGTGGGCTATGGCGCGCGCTTGGTTGCGCACCGCAATGGCCGGTGCGCGCGTGATTTTGGGTATTCGGGTGCGCGTCAGCGGCTGGGAACATTTACCCACTGGTGAAAACAGCGCTGCCGTGTTGTTGGTCAAACACCAGTCCACCTTAGAGACTTTTTTGCTGCCTTCGCTGATGCCGCACCCGCTGGCTTTTGTATTCAAAAAAGAGTTGCTCTATGTTCCCTTTTTTGGCTGGGCGATGAGTCGCTTGGACATGATCCATATCGACCGCAGCCAGCGCTCGCAGGCTTTTAACAAAGTGGTGTCGCAAGGTCAAGAATTGCTAGCCCGTGGCGTCTGGATCATCATGTTTCCCGAAGGCACACGCATACCGCGCGGCGAGAAGGGCGTGTACAAAGCTGGCGGTACGCGGCTGGCCATTGAGACCGGAGCGCCGGTGTTTCCGATAGCGGTAAATTCGGCCCGCGTTTGGCCGCGCAAAGCCTTTGTCAAATACCCCGGCCTGGTCGATGTGTCCATCGGTCCAGCGATTGATAGCACAGGTCGCAGCCCGGAGGAAATGATGCGCGAAGTAGAGGCCTGGATCGAGGCTGAAATGCGACGTCTGGACCCGGACGCTTACCCGCCTCAGCCCTAGCGCACCAGAGTACACAGGCCATGCATCCGCTGCTGCGCTACACCCTGGACTTATTCGAATCGCTGGGCGCTGCGCCGCCGGCTCAAACTGCACCCCCCAAGCCGCCCACGCGCGCGCCACGCCGTGCTGCGACAACAGACACTTCTAAGAAACTAAGACCCAAAGCAATAGTCCCTGAAGTAATAGGCTCCAACGCAATCAGCCAAAGCACCCCGGCGCCCCTTTTGACAACAGACGCAGGCTTTGCCCATCCCCAAGCCACGCGCAGTCTGCGTTTGCAAGGCGTGCTGGTGGCGTTTTCCTTGGTGCGTGCGCGCCGCAGCAGCATTGGTATGAGTATCGGGCCCGACGGCCTCAGCGTGCGTGCGCCACGCTGGACCTCATTGCATGAGATCGACCAAGTCCTGCAAGCGCGTGCCGAATGGATCGTGCGCAAGCTGCACGAAAGCCGCGAACGGCACACGCAATTACTGCAAAACCGTATCGATTGGTGCGATGGCGCTGTTTTCCCCTACCTGGGTGGCTTGCTGCGTTTGCGCCTGGACCCGTCGCATGGTTTTAGCGCAGTGGGCGCAGCCTTGGCGGATACCCCAAGCGCGCAAGACGGGCCGCTGCTGCGCGAGTTACGCATTGCGGTGCCTGTGGACGCCAGCGCAGCGCAAATTCGCGATGCCACGCAGGCCTGGCTGATGCGCCAGGCCAAGGCCTTGTTTGAAGAGCGGCTCAATCACTTTGCGCCGCAATTGCAAGTGCGCTGGACACGCTTGTCGCTGAGCAATGCCGACAAGCGCTGGGGCAGCGCCAAGAGCGACGGCTCTATCCGCCTGAACTGGCGCTTGATGCATTTTGAATT
>CANJXV010000119.1 GCA_947478935.1 Comamonadaceae bacterium | reverse complement strand
TTTGGCGAGAAGTACGGCGAGATCGTGCGCGTGCTCGATATTGGCAGCACGCGCGAGCTGTGCGGTGGCACGCATGTGGGCCGCACTGGCGATATTGGTGTTTTCAAAATCGTCTCCGAAGGCGGCATTGCCTCAGGCGTGCGCCGCATCGAAGCGGTGACGGGTGAGGGCGGGCTGGCTTATTTGCAAGACCTGGAAGACACCGTGGCCCAGGCCGCGCAGGCGCTCAAGACTCCTGTTGCTGAGCTGGGCTTGCGCATCGCCAGCACGGTGGAACATACCAAGGCCTTGGAAAAAGAAATTTCTGCACTCAAGGCCAAGCTGGCCGGTTTCCAGGGCGAGGCCTTGATAAGCCAAGTGCAAGACATCAAGGGCGTGCCCTTTTTGGCCGCGCGCATGGAAGGCGCTGATGCAGCCGCATTGCGCAATACGCTGCAAAAGCTGCGTGACAAACTGCCGCGCGCCATCATCGTGCTCGGCGCGGTGGAGGGAGATAAAGTGCAATTGGTGGCCGGTGTCGGTGTGGACATAACGGGTAAGGTCAAGGCCGGTGAATTGGTCAACTACCTGGCCGGTCAGGTGGGCGGTAAAGGCGGCGGTAAGCCCGATATGGCCATGGCCGGGGGCACCGATCCGTCCAAGCTGGACAGCGCCATTGCCAGTGCCAAGGCCTGGGTGAGCGAGCGGCTGTAAGCCATGCAGCGGCGGCGCGCGCTAGCGACTGGCGCTGCGGCTTTTGCCTGGTCTGCCGCCAGGCTCGTGCGTGCCGAGGCGGGCTTTGATGTGCAGCCATGGCCGGCTAACAAGGCTGCGCTAAAAGAACTCGTTTCCATAGAAACCGGCGAGCGCTGGGACCTCGCCCAATGGCGCGGCTATGCGTTGATGTTGAATTTTTGGGCCAGTTGGTGCGAGCCCTGCCGCCAGGAAATGCCTTCGCTGCAGCGCCTTGCCGCCAGTCGCGCGGCAGAACTGAAGGTGCTTACGGTAAATTTCAAAGACTCGACCAGCAATGCGGCGCTTTTCATGGCTCAGACCGCATTGCAATTGCCGGTGCTTAGGGACAGCGACGGAGCGATAGCACGCCAATGGGGCGTGCGGGTGTTTCCGTCCACTGTGTTGATAGATTCTGAAGGCGTGGTGCGCAGCACGGTGCGCGGGGCCATCGATTGGACCGGTCCTGCAGCCCAGCAACTAATCCGACCTTTGCTCAAGGGCGCGCCAGCAGGCGCTGCGTAAGGGCCTGCACCGCAGCATCGGAGTGCTCCGGGCTGGGGCTGTCCAACTGGGCTTGCACTAGGCGGTGCAAGGTTTCTAGGTGCGGTGTCAGGGTGCCAAAGAAGCGTGCCTGGCCGCCGCTGGCAATCAAGAGGGTGGGGAAGTCCTCCACATCAATCGGGTCCACCAAGTCGGCTTCGTCTTCCACATCCACCCACACAAAGCGCGCTGCGCCAAACTCGGCTTGCAATTGCTCAAACAGCGGGCGGTATTCGCGGCAGGTGCCGCACCACTGAGCGCAAAGGCAGGCGATCAGCAGGGACGAAGCGGTGGTGCTGGGGCTGGACATGGGCCCTATCATGGCAGAAAAACACGGCTTGCCTGAGGCCTTCCCACTGGGACGCGCCGCTTGCTGGTAGAGGACGGCGCATCTGAGGTCAGGCGCGCATTGGCCCTCTATCGGCCAGCCTCAAACGCTGAGAAATAGACGCCCTCTCTGAGGTTTTACACTAGGGGGTTTACCCGCGTGCGGGTTTCAACCTTCTAAAGCCAAAGCACACAGCACCTATGAGCGCATTTCTTGAAGAAAAGGTCCTGAGCGTCCACCACTGGACCGACCGCCTTTTCAGCTTCACCACCACCCGTGACGAGGCTTTGCGCTTCTCCAATGGCCACTTCACCATGATCGGCCTGCGCGGCGAAGGCGGCAAACCGCTGCTGCGCGCCTACAGCATCGTCAGCGCCAATTACGAAGACCACCTGGAGTTTTTGAGCATCAAGGTCCAAGACGGGCCGCTAACTTCTAAGTTGCAACACATCCAGATCGGCGACACGATTGTGGTGGGCAAAAAACCCACCGGCACTTTGCTCATCGACTACCTCTTGCCCGGCAAAAATCTGTATTTGTTCGGCACCGGCACCGGCGTTGCGCCGTATTTGAGCATCGTTCGCGACCCGGCCACGTACGAGCGCTTTGAAAAAGTGATTCTGGTGCATGGTGTGCGCGAAGTGGCTGAATTGGCCTACTACGACTACCTCAGCCACGACTTGCCCGCACATGAATTTTTAGGTGAAATGGTCAACGCGCAATTGCTCTATTACCCTACGGTCACGCGTGAGCCCTTTCGCAACCAGGGCCGCATTACGGATCTGCTGGAAAGCGGCAAAATGCAAACGGATTTGGGTATGCCCAAGTTTGACCCGACCAATGACCGCGTCATGCTGTGCGGCAGCCCCGAAATGTTGCGCCAACTCAAGCACATGCTCGAAACACGCGGCTTTATCGAAGGCAATACCACCAAGCCGGGCGACTTTGTGGTCGAGCGCGCTTTCGTAGAACAATAAACGAACCGCGCCTAGCGCACAGTTGGAAACCCCATGAAAAAATTTGATGTCTATGCCATTGGCAACGCTCTGGTCGATTCTGAGTACCAGGTCAGCGATACCCTGTTGCAACAAGCGGGCGTAGAAAAGCGCCACATGACGCTGATCGATGCGCCGCGCCGCGCCGAACTTTTGCAGCACATGCACGGCGTATCCTCGCACCGCACAGGCGGTGGCTCGGCGGGTAATACCATCGTGGCGGTGGCACAGTTTGGTGGCAAAGCCTTTTATTCCTGCCGCGTGGCCGAAGACGAATTGGGCGCGTTTTATACCGAAGACTTGGCGCACCACGGCGTGGCCACCAACCTCAGCCACACCCGTGCGCCGCACGGCCAGACCGGCATCTGCATGGTCATGGTTACACCCGACGCCGAGCGCAGCATGAGCACTTTCTTAGGCGCCACTGCCGACCTGGACCACACCGCGCTGCACCCGCAAGATATCGAACGTTCGCGCGTCTATTACATGGAAGGCTATTTGGCCGCCTCGCCCACAGGCTTAGATGCCGCCTTGCAAGGCCGCGCTATTGCCCACCGCGCCGGTGTGGCGCTGGCGTTGACGCTAAGCGACATGAGCATGATTAACTTTTGCCGCCCTGGCCTGGAGGCGATGGTCGGCAGTTCGGACGAAGCTGGGGTTTTAGAGTATTTGTTTTGCAATGAAGAGGAAGCCCAGGTTTGGTGCGGCTCTCAAGACTTGGGCGCCGTGTGCGCTCAAATCAGCAAGCTGGCCCGCGTGGTCTGCCTGACCCGCAGCGCCAAAGGCTGCATCGTGCTCGAAGGCGGGCAACGCACCGAAGTGCCCGCCGTACCTGTGAAGGCCCTGGACAGCAATGGCGCTGGCGATATGTTTGCCGGTGCATTCCTGTACGCCGTGACCCAAGGGTATAGCCATGTGCAGGCCGCCGCCCTGGGCAACCGCGCCGCTGCCCGCGTGGTTAGCCAATACGGCAATCGCCTAAATAGCGAAGCGGTAGCAGAAGTGATGGTGGGGTTTAAGCAGGCTTTGGCTGCGTAAATCGTGGCCGTTTAAAACGGCTTGTACCAGGAGTTCAAAAGCGCAGGCTTACACCAAAACGGCGCCCATATGAGCGTATTTCAGCAGCCTTTGGCGGCCTGATAAATGCTATTGGCCGCGCCGCTTGGCTGGTTTGGACAAAGTCGTCGCCGCTTCCCGCGCGACCGCTTTATCTTCAGCGCCCGCAAACTTGCTGTATTTACCCAAGATGCTCACCAGTTGCCCATAGATGCGCGGCGCACCGGCCAAGCATTCTTGGTGTTCCAGAAAATCAGGTTCACCGGTGAAGTTGCCTACCAAGCCTCCGGCTTCGGTGACCAGCAGCGAGCCTGCTGCCATGTCCCAGGGTTGCAGTCCGCGTTCAAAAAAACCATCGCAATAACCGGCGGCCACATAGGCCAGGTCTAGGGCCGCGGCGCCGGGGCGGCGGATACCGGCGGTGCGCTGCATCACTTCGCTGAGCATCGCTAGGTAGCCTTCAAAATCGCTGCCCGGTCGGAAGGGAAATCCGGTTGAAATTAGGCAGCCTGTCAGCTCTGTGCGTTTGGATACACGCAGCCGTCGGTCGTTGAGGTAAGCGCCGCGCCCTTTGGTGGCGGTGAATAAATCGTTGCGCGTAGGGTCATAGACCACGGCCTGCTCGATCTTGCCGCGTACCGACAACGCAATGCTCACGCAGTACATCGGCAGGCCATGAATGAAATTGGTGGTGCCGTCTAGCGGGTCGATGATCCAGACGAATTCGGAGTCTTTGGCGCCGTGGGTGGAGCCGGATTCTTCTGCGCGTATGCCGTGGCCAGGGTAGGCGGTGAGCAGGGTTTCGATGATCGCTTGTTCAGACGCGTGGTCCACTTCGGTGACGAAGTCATTGGCCAATTTTTGCGACACCCGCACGGACTCAATATCGAGGGCGGCGCGGTTGATGATGGACCCGGCGGCGCGGGCGGCCTTAACGGCCACATTGATCATGGGGTGCAGATTAAGCGACATCAGATTTTGGAGGGAAGAACGGGAATGGCCCGCCCGAACAATGCGGACGGCAGCTGGCGCCGGGGCGGCGACAATAGGGCGATTTTACCGTTGGCGCCTTTTGTGACCGTTCGCACCCGTTTTGTACTGATCCAGACCAGCCATGCCGGCAATGTAGGCGCCGCCGCGCGGGCCATGAAAACCATGGGTTTTGACGATTTGGTGCTAGTCGCGCCCCGTTGGCCCAACGTGCTGCGGCGTGAGGAAACCATACAAAGGGCCAGTGGCGCGCTTGATGTGCTGGCCAATGCGCGCATCGTAGCCACCCTGGATGAAGCGCTTGATGGCATGGACCATCTCTGCGCCACCGCCATGACGCCGCGCGATTTTGGGCCACCCACGCGCACTCCGCGAGAGCATTTCAGTCGTTGGTTGGATGCTGATTTGCTGGCCAATGGGCCGGGTCACGATGGTTCGCAATCGGCGTCCGAAAGGGCGGCTACTTTGGCAACGAATAGTTCAGACACTGGTCCAACGGAGGCCGGCCCAACGCCCGCTCTCACGCAAAGCCCTCCCACAGGCATCGCATTCCTGTTCGGTTCCGAACGCTTTGGCATGCGTAATGAAGACGTCTACCGTTGCCATGTGTGCCTAAGCATTCCGACCAATCCGCAATTTGGCTCACTCAATATCGGCGCCGCTTTGCAAGTCATAGCCTATGAATGGCGACTGGCCTTGGGTAGCTTTCCCTTGCCTGGCAACACGCCTTACAGCGCGGCAGCTGATGCGGCTCAAGTGGCTGGCATGCTGGCGCATTTGCAAGCGTCATTGGAAGCGCTGGGCTTTCTGGACCCGCTAGCGCCAAAGAAGCTGATGCCGCGCTTAAATCAGTTGTTCAACCGCGCAAGCGTCACGCAGGAAGAGATCCACATCTTGCGCGGTATAGCTAAGGCAGTTCTGCAGCAATCGGCGCGCGTACAGGTCAAGGGCCAGGCCATTGAAGGCGCCGCCAGCGCGTCGCCAGCTCAGAAGCTAGACTAGCCGCCATGTTTTCCAAAATCCGCTCTGATATCCAATGCATTTTGGACCGCGACCCGGCCGCCCGCAGCACCTGGGAGGTCATCACCTGCTACCCTGGCTTGCATGCCGTCATCCTGCACCGCCCGGCGCACTGGTTCTGGACCAATGGTTTCAAATGGTTGGGGCGATTTACCTCACATATCGCGCGTTTTCTCACAGGTATCGAAATCCACCCCGGCGCGATCATCGGCGAGCGCGTTTTTTTTGACCACGCCATGGGCACCGTGGTCGGCGAGACTGCCGAAATCGGCGACGGTTGCACGATTTACCAGGGCGTCACTTTGGGGGGTACCTCGCTTTACAAAGGCGCCAAGCGCCACCCCACTTTGGGCAAAGACGTGGTTGTCAGCGCCGGCGCCAAAGTGCTGGGCGGTTTTGAAGTGGGCGATGGCGCCAAGATCGGCAGCAATGCGGTGGTTATCAAGCCGGTACCTGCCGGGGCCACTGCCGTGGGCATCCCCGCGCGCATCATCCAAAGCAAGGCGGGCGAAAGCGCCGATGTGGCCGGTTCGCAGCCCAAGTTCAGCGCCTATGGTATTACGCAAGAGGACGACCCGGTGAGTCAGGCTTTGCGCGGCCTGATCGACAGCGCCTCCAGCCAAGACCAGCAAATTGCCCAGTTGTGGCTGGCGCTAGAAAAAATCTGCCAACAGCAGCAACTCCAAATGCCCGAGGGCGATCGCGGCGAATGCTTCGAGGCCGAGCGCCTCAACCAGCTGGTCGGTAAATAAACGGCGCTTAGCCGCCCGTGCGTGGCGTCCGCTGCGCGTTTTTAGGCCGAAAGGCCTTGCACACGCTGTCCACGGTTTCCATATACGGGCCGCCAATCAAATCAACGCAATACGGCACGGCCGCAAAAATGCCCGGCACCTTTACAGCGCCGCTATCGTCCTTAAGGCCTTCCAGCGTTTGCGCAATCGATTTGGGCTGACCCGGCAGGTTGATGATCAGGCTCTTGCCCCGTATCACTGCCACCTGTCGCGACAGAATCGCGGTGGGCACAAAGTGCAAGCTGATTTGGCGCATTTGCTCGCCAAAGCCGGGCATCACCTTGTGCGCCACGGCCAGCGTGGCTTCGGGTGTCACATCGCGCAGCGCCGGGCCGGTGCCGCCTGTGGTCAACACCAGACTGCAATCGGCATCCACCAGTTCAATGAGTGCGGTGCTGATGCCCGCTTCTTCGTCGGGTATCAGACGTTCCACAAAGGTGATGGGGTTGTGCAGGGCGCTTTGCAACCATGCTTTGAGTGCGGGCAAGCCCAGGTCTTGATAGACACCAGCGCTGGCGCGGTCGCTGATGGACACTATTCCAATACGCAGGGCCTCGGGGCCGCTTTCTTTATCGCTCATATATCTATTGCGGGGTTGGTCGGTGGCAGCGCGGCGTCGTCGAGCGCGTTATCGCCCGCCAACTGCGCGCGCACCAGTTGAAAAATTTCGCGGTAGGGACGGCCATGGCGCGGCGCCATGCCGGGCTTTTCGGGCAGGGCGTCTTTGCGCGCTTGGCGTATCAGGGCGCGCAATTGCTGGCTGTCAGTTTGCGGGCTCAAGTTAATCCATTGGCCCAGCGCATCGTCATCGGCCAGCAAACGGTCGCGCCACATTTCGCTTTGGTGCAAGGTTTGGGTTTCCAGGGCTGAGGGCGTGTGCTGCGCCACCAAAGCAGCGCGTATTGCGTCCAGCATCGGCGCTTCTAGCTTGCGCATCAGCTTGCCGATAAATTGCATCTGGCGCCGCTTGCCTTCGAAATTGGTGATGCGCTTGGCCTCGGCCACTGCTTCCACCAGCTTGTCGGGCAGTTGCAATCGGTTCATCAATTCGGCGCGCAGAGTGAGCAAATCCTCGCCCAATTTTTGTAACTCGGTACTTTCGCGCTTGAGGTCGGTGCGCGTGGCGTCTTCTGTGCCTTTGAGCTCGCGCTTGTATTCCAAGTCCAGCGCGCTGCCCTCCGCAACAAACTGACCTTTAACGAAATAGCCTTTTTTTAGTTTTCTTGACATAGCCAAGTATCATAGCC
>CANJXV010000118.1 GCA_947478935.1 Comamonadaceae bacterium | reverse complement strand
CTACCGACAGCATTTACGTGGAGGCTGCCTTTTGGTGGCCGCAAGCCATCGCCGGGCGCTCGCGCCGCTTTAATTTTTCTACCGACGCGGGCCACCGCTTTGAACGCGGCGTGGACCCGGCCTTAACGGTGCAACACATTGAGCGTATTACCCAATTGATTTTGGATATTTGCGGCACGCCAGAAACTACCTGCGGCCCCATAGACGACCAGGCCCCGCGCTTACCAGAAGTGAAAACGGTAGATTTGCGCGTGGCACGCGCGGTCAAGGTGATCGGTATGCCCTTGACCCAAGCCGATTGCGCGGCGGCCATGCGCCGCTTGGGCCTGGCCTTTAGCGAAACGCCCGGTGTACTGACCGTGACGCCGCCGACTTACCGTTTCGACATCCATATCGAAGAAGATCTGATCGAAGAAGTGGTGCGCATGATCGGCTTTGATCAGTTGCCCAACACGCCGCCACGCGCGCCGGTATTTGCCAAGGTCGGATCGGAAGCCCGGCGTAATCCTTTCGCCGTGCGCCGCCAGTTAGCTGCTTTGGGCTACCAGGAAACCATTAATTTCAGCTTTGTCGATGAGCGCTGGGAGCATGAGTTCGCCGGCAATGCCAATCCGGTGCGCTTGATCAATCCGATTGCAAGCCAAATGAACGTGATGCGTTCATCCTTGATTGGCTCCTTGGTGCAGGTGCTCAAGTTCAACCAGGACCGCAAGGCCTCGCGGGTACGCGTGTTTGAGCTGGGGCGGGTATTTTTCCGCGATGGTTCCGTGCAGGACGGCGAATCCACGGTGGCCGGGTTTCACCAGCCGATGCGCGTGGCAGCCCTAGCCTGGGGTGGTGCCGATGCGCTTCAATGGGGTCGCAAAGACATTGCGGTGGATTTCTTCGATGTCAAAGGCGATGTAGAGGCCTTGTTTGCGCCTAGCGCGGCGCAATTTAGCGCTGCAGCGCACCCGGCGATGCACCCCGGTCGTTGCGCACAAGTGACGCTGTGCGGCAAAGTGGTCGGCCATGTAGGCGAATTGCACCCGCGTTGGGTACAAGCCTATGGTTTGACGCAGGCGCCCCAAGTATTTGAGCTGGAGTTGGAGGCCTTGCTGCAAAAAGCGATGCCGGTTTTTGCGCCGGTGGCGCGCTATCCTTCGGTGCAGCGGGACTTGGCCATCATGGTCGCCGACAGCGTGCACCACGACGCCATCCTGGCCGCGATTCATTCAGCGCCCACACATGGGCTGCTACAAGACGCTCGCGTATTCGACATTTACCGGCCCGGTGCCGACACCGCAGTGCAGGGCGCGGGCGAGCACAGCGTGGCACTGCGCCTGACGCTGGGCAGCGCGCAGGCCACCTTGACGGAAGAGCAAATTGAAACTACCGTTGCGGCAATAGTGTCCCAATTGGCTTCCCGCCTAGGTGCACGCCAGCGCACCTAAGCTCGTATTTATTTTCTAGACCTCAACGCGCCTGATTCGGAACTCTCCTATGCAAATTTCTGTTGACAGCCTGGAAACGGCGGCAGTGACCAAGGCCCATCTGGCCGATATGTTGTTTGACCAATTAGGCTTGAATAAGCGCGAGTCCAAAGATATGGTGGATGCTTTTTTTGATCTGGTTTCCGCACAATTGGTGGACGGCACGGATGTGAAAATCTCTGGCTTTGGCAACTTCCAGATACGCACCAAAGCACCCCGTCCGGGCCGTAACCCGCGCACCGGCGAAGCCATCGCCATTGACGCCCGCCGCGTGGTGACCTTCCATGCCAGCCACAAGCTCAAGGACCAGATCCAAGCCGAACTGCAGAAAAGCTAGACGAACGCCGCTCCCTCGCATCTGGCGCATCAGGGTTCCTGTGTTTTCCCGATTGCTTTGCAGTCAAACTTAGAGTAATCTCTTCACTTTTCCCCCTAGAACATTGATTTTCATGGAAAACACACTTCCATCCATTCCCGCAAAGCGGTACTTCACCATTGGTGAAGTGGGGGATTTGTGCGGGGTCAAGCCCCATGTATTGCGCTATTGGGAGCAGGAATTTACCCAACTGCGGCCCATGAAGCGTCGCGGCAACCGTCGCTATTACCAGCACCATGAAGTGTTGATGATCCGCAAAATCCGCGAATTGTTGTACGAGCAAGGCTTCACCATCAGTGGTGCGCGCAACAAGATGCAGGAAATCCTGGATCTGGAGCGCGACAAAAAACGTACGCCAGGTGTCGATGCCCAAGATGCGCAGCGCATGAGCCGGGACACTAGCGGCGTGGATGCCGTCAACTTTTCAACTTCGTCTAACGCGGCCTTTGCAGAGGCGATGCCCTGGCAACAAGTGCGCACCGAATTGCTCGAAATTCGTGAACTACTGGCTGCAGCCTAGAGGCTTGCTGCACATGGGCGGGCTATAATCGCGGGTTCGTTCGGTGTGTGGCGCAGCCTGGTAGCGCACTTGCATGGGGTGCAAGGGGTCGAAGGTTCGAATCCTTTCACACCGACCAAAAGTTGAGTCAAAAGCCTCCAAGTAGCGATACTCGGGGGCTTTTTTTATGGCCCCAAGGCCATGCGGACTGCATGGCTGGCGCATTTTTTTGATGTCGGCGCTGTAGGCGCTTCAAGGAAATAATAGTGATGACTTCATCCGTTTTACGCGACGATAAGCAAGGCCTGGCCGTCCTCACCATCAATCGCCCCGACAAGCTCAACAGCTTGAATGTCGAAGTGTTTGAAGCGCTGGACGCACATCTGGGCAATCTGGAGCGGCAGACCGATACCGTGGGCTTGGTGCTCTTGCGCGGCGCGGGCAACTGCTTTTCTGCTGGGCACGACTTGGGCGATTTGGCCAAGGGCGAGCAATTGCCGCGGGCGCATTTTCAGTCGCAGGTGATTGAGCGCCTGGCAAATTTGCCCCAGCCGGTGATTTGCGCGGTGCATGGGCACTGCTATACCGGCGGCTTAGAGTTGGCTCTGGCAGCGGACATTATTGTGGCTAGTGCCAATGCCCGTTTTGCCGACACCCATGCCAAATGGGCTTTAACGCCCTTGTGGGGCATGAGCCAGCGCCTACCGCGCCGCGTGGGTCAGAGCCAGGCCATGGAAATGATGCTGAGCTGCCGCACCGTGGGCGCGCAGGAGGCGCTTAGCTTGGGCTTGGTGAACCGCTGCTTTGCCGACGAAGATTTCTTTAACGCAGTGGACATTTACGCACAGCAGGTGCTGGCCAATAGCTGGTTCAGCCATCGCGCGAATAAAAAACTACTTTTGCAAACCGACGGTCTGCCATTGGGTGCCGGCCTTGCGCACGAGGTCTATCGCCACGAGGGCGTGGGCCCGGATGTGCATGCGCGTATTGCCAGCTTTTTGCAGAAAAAATCTAGCAAATCCTAAAAACCGGCCATTTATTTAGCCGGTGGTGAAATCGCCGGGCCTTAGACGCGCCAGACGCCAGCGCATATACCAGGTAGTCCAAGGCCAGTTGGTGCTGTTGTTGCCGTTACGGTCGATAAAGTAGCTGCTGCAGCCACTGTTCCACACAGTTTTCTTCAGTGCCAATTGCACCGCTTGGTTGTAGCCCTGATGGGCGGCGGGCGCCACCGTGATGCTGGCATGCTGCTTGGCCCCGGTGTTGCGGATGGCCACCAGGATGAATTTCACCTGCGCTTCGATCATGACAAAGGCCGACGAAAAAGCATACAAATTGGGGCCGCACATCATGAATAAATTGGGGCAATCTTCAAGCATGGTGCCCAGATAGGCACTGGCAGAGCCTTTCCAATGGGTAGATAGTGCCTGTCCCGATTGTCCAAAGATGGCCTGTGCCACAGGCGGCTCGGCCACTTCAAAACCAGTCCCCCAGATGATGACATCGACTTCGCAGCTATCGCCGTTACTGGACACCAGACGGTTGCCTTCGATACGTGCGATACCGGAACAAACCTGCACCTTGGGCTGTGCCAGGGTTTTATACCAGGTGTTCGATTGCAAAATGCGTTTGCAACCCAGCGAGAAATTGGGCGTCACCTTTTGTCGCAAGGCTGGGTCCTTGATACCACGCGCGATATTTTTTAAGCCTGCTACTTGTAAGCGCGCAATAGCACGGGGAAATTTCAGGCTGTAGTTGAGCAATTCAAATTGCAAGTACAAGGCGCGGCGCAGCAGATTTTGTAACCGGGGAAAGCGCGCGAAGCGGGTTTGCCATTTCTGGGAGATGTTGAAATCCATCTTCGCCAACACCCAGGGCGCGGTGCGCTGAAAAAGTGTCAGTTGCGCCACCTGGGGTGCTATCGCCGGTACAAACTGAATCGCCGACGCGCCGGAGCCCACGACGGCCACGCGCTTGCCGACCAAGTCCACGTCATGCCGCCAACGGGCCGAGTGAAAGTGCGTCCCGGTAAAGCTTTCCAGGCCTGGAATGTTTGGCGTGACCGGCACATGCATAGGCCCGCAGGCCATCACTACAAAGCGCGCGCGCAGCAGGCCTAGCGAGGTTTCCAATTGCCAAAGCTTTTCGGTTTCATTCCAGCTAGCCTTGTGCATTTCACAGTTCAAGCGCAAGTGCGGCAATAGGCCGAAGGTAGATACGGTGCTCGCGCAATAGTCCTTGATTTCTGCCTGCCGCGCGAACATGCGGCTCCAGCGCGGATTCGGCGCGAAAGAGTAAGAGTAAAAGCTTGAGGGAATATCGCAAGCGCAGTCCGGATAGGTGTTGTCGCGCCAAACGCCACCGGGTTCTGCGGCTTTTTCCAGCATCAAAAAATCGATACCGGCTTTGTGCAAGGCAATGGCCGCACCCACGCCGGCAAAGCCAGCGCCGACCACAATGACGGTGTGTACGCGCGAATCAGACGATGGTGGTGAATTGGGCATGGCAGGGCGCAAGGCAGTTGACCGACGCTGGGGTCCTAGATTAACGCTGGCTAACGGATGATTATCGACCTCGAAATCGCAGCTGGCTGTCGCCCGCGCGGCTACCGACTTGGCGTGCGTCATCGAAGCACCGCCAACATAGCTTCTAAAATACTTTGATGACTTCTACGCCTAATTCGCCCCCCCATCGTATTGTTATCGTCGGCGGGGGTGCATCGGGTTTGGAACTAGCCACCAGTCTGGGCGATTCCCTGGCGCGCAAAGGACTGGCCGACGTCACCCTGGTAGAAAAAGCCCGCACCCACGTCTGGAAGCCCAAGCTGCATGAAATCGCCGCAGGCAGCATGGACGTGGGGCGTCATGAGCTGAACTACCTGGCACAGGCCCATTGGCATCATTTCAAGTACCGCTTGGGCGAGATGAACGGCCTGGACAGGGCGCAGCGTTTGGTGCATGTGGCGCCCTTCGTCGATGAAGACGGCGTTCTGGTTACCCAGCAGCACAGTATTCCTTATGACACCTTGGTGATTGCGGTGGGCAGCCGCAGCAATGACTTTGGTACGCCAGGTGTGGAAGAGCATGCGCTCAAGCTCGAAACCTTGGCCGACGCTGAACGTTTTCACCGCCGCATGCTCGATGCCTGTATCCGCGCCCATGCCCAAAGCGACGCGCTGCGTTCTTCGCAATTACAACTCGCGGTGATCGGTGCCGGTGCGACAGGTGTGGAGCTGATAGCCCAGCTACACCGCACCACGCGCGAAGTGGTGGCGTTTGGACTGGACACCATCAACCCCGAGCGCGATATCAAGCTGCATTTGATCGAGGCAGCAGACCGCGTGCTACCGGCTTTGTCGCCGCGCATATCGCTCGGGGCGCATGAGTTGCTGGAAGGTTTGGGCATTGTGGTGCACATCAATGCGCGGGTTTCGGGTGTGGGTGCACACCATGTCGAATTAGCCGATGGCACCCGTATTCCGGCCGAGTTGGTGGTGTGGGCAGCCGGTATCAAAGCGCCAGAGTTTTTGCAAAACATTGATGGTCTGGAAACTAACCGCATTCACCAGTTAGTGGTGCACCAAACTTTGCAAAGCACGCGGGACGAGAACATATTCGCTATGGGCGACTGCGCCGCCTGCCCTTGGCCGGAAAAAAACGCCATGGTGCCGCCGCGTGCCCAGGCGGCGCACCAGCAGGCCAGCCATTTGCGCCGCCAAATTGTGCGTCGCATGCGCGGCCAGACGCTAGAGCCCTACCACTACCGCGATTTTGGTTCACTGGTGTCTCTGGGCGATTACAGCGCAGTGGGTAGTTTGATGGGCGGCATCATGCAAGGCAGCTTGTTCATCGATGGCTTCATTGCCCGAATAATGTACACCTCGCTCTACAAAATGCACGAATTGGCTTTGCACGGCATCACCAAAGTAGCGCTGGAAACCCTGACCCGTGCGATCACCCGGCGCACCGAGTCGCATGTCAAGCTGCACTAAGCGCCATTTGTTTAACGCCAGTTGATGCCCGAGCTGTTCATTAGCCAAACCCATGCGCTGGGCCTGCCCAAGGCCCGGGAGATTGCGCAGGAGTGGATTGTCCAGGCTCAAGCCGATTGGGGCATGGCCTGCGAGTCCAAGCTGGGGCACATAGAAGATGAAATTATGTTCAGCCGCACCGGCGCCAAGGGCAGCTTGCGGGTGCGCGCAGATAGTTTCGAATTGCGCGCGCAGCTGGGCTTTTTACTGGGCAGCTTTCAAAAGCAAATCGAAGCGCAGATCCGCAGCAATTTGCAAGACCTACTAGACCAACATAGCGGCCAGGCTTAGCCGCCGCGGCGCATCATTTCAAAGAATTCGCTATTGGTTTTGGTGGCGCGCATTTGCTTGAGCACCATTTCCATGGACTCGATCTCGTCCATGTTGTACAAAAACTGACGCAGGATGCGGGTCTTTTGCAAAATTTCTGGTGCCAGCAGCAACTCTTCGCGGCGCGTACCGCTGCGGTTGAGTTGGATGGAGGGGAACACACGTTTTTCGTAGAGGCGGCGGTCCAGGTGGATCTCAGAGTTACCCGTGCCTTTGAACTCTTCAAAAATCACCTCGTCCATGCGGCTGCCAGTATCAACCAGCGCGGTGGCGATGATGGTGAGCGAGCCGCCTTCTTCCACATTGCGGGCCGCGCCTAAAAAGCGCTTGGGCCGCTGCAAGGCATTGGAATCAACACCGCCGGTCAGCACCTTGCCGCTGGAGGGCACTACGTTGTTGTAGGCGCGGGCCAGGCGGGTGATCGAGTCCAGCAAAATCACCACGTCTTTTTTCAATTCCACCAGGCGCTTGGCGCGCTCAATCACCATCTCGGCTACATGCACGTGGCGCGAAGCAGGCTCGTCAAAGGTAGAGGCAATCACTTCGCCGCGAACGGTGCGCTGCATCTCGGTCACTTCTTCGGGGCGCTCATCGACCAGCAAGACCATCATGTGGCTGTCGGGGTAGTTGGCCGAGATCGCATGCGCGATGTGCTGCATCATCACCGTCTTACCGCTTTTGGGTGGAGCGACGAGCAAGGCGCGCTGCCCTTTGCCGATGGGCGCGATGATGTCGATGATGCGCCCCGTAATGTTCTCGTCGCTCTTGTTGTCCTGCTCCAAGCGCATCTGCACTTTGGGGAACAGGGGCGTCAAGTTCTCGAACATGACTTTGTGCTTATTGCTCTCGGGCGATCCGCCGTTGACCTTATCGAGCTTGTTCAGCGCAAAGTAGCGCTCACCGTCTTTGGGTGTGCGGACTTCACCTTCGATCATGTCGCCGGTATGCAGGTTAAAGCGGCGCACCTGGCTGGGGCTGATGTAGATGTCGTCGGTGCTGGCGGTGTAGCTGGTGTCGGG
>CANJXV010000117.1 GCA_947478935.1 Comamonadaceae bacterium | reverse complement strand
GTCATGCTGTGTGCACCGATACGTACATACTGGTGCACCACGGTAAAGCCGCCCAATATCACCCAATCGCCCACATGCACATGGCCGGCCAATTGCGTGTTATTTGCAAAAATGGTGTTGTTGCCCACTTGGCAGTCATGCGCGAGGTGCACATAGGCCATGATCCAGTTGTCATCACCCACGCGGGTGATGCCAACGTCGCCAGGCGAGCCGATATTGAAAGTACAAAACTCGCGGATGGTGTTGCGATCACCAATCTCCAGCGCACACGGCTCGCCACCATACTTTTTATCTTGAGGGATGGCACCGAGCGAGTTGAACTGAAAGATCCGGTTATCTCGGCCTATGGTGGTGTGGCCTTCGATGACGCAGTGCGGGCCAACCGACGTTCCCGCACCGATGCGCACATGCGGACCTATGATCGTGTACGGACCAACCGTCACGGTCGGGTCAAGCTCAGCGCCGGCATCAACCAGCGCGGTCGGATGAATCCCACTCATATTAATCCTTGGGAGCGATGCTGCGCATGGCGCAGGTCAACTCAGCTTCTACCGCCGTCTCGCCAGCCACACTAGCCCGTGTTTTGAACTTGAAAATACCGGCCTTCATGCGCAATAACTCCACCTCCAACAAGAGCTGATCTCCCGGCTCCACGGGGCGCTTAAAGCGCGCCGCGTCGATGCCGGCAAAGTAATACACCGATTGGTCGTCAGGCGAGGTATCCAGCGCGTCAAAGGCCAACAAGGCCGCCGCCTGCGCCAGCGCTTCGAGCATCAAGACGCCAGGCATGACCGGACGGTGCGGGAAATGCCCTTCAAAAAAGGGTTCGTTGATCGTGACATTTTTCAAGGCCTTGATGGTCTTGCCTTTGTCGATTTCCAACACCCGATCCACCATCAGAAACGGGTATCGGTGGGGCAATTGTTTAAGTATTTGGTGGATGTCCATCATTTTTTGATGTCACTTTCGAGTTGTTTGATGCGCTCGCGCAAGCTATTCAACTGCTTTAGCGAGGCGGCATTGCGCTCCCAATTGGCATTTTCATCGAGCGGGAAAATGCCGGTGTAATGCCCCGGTTTGTGAATCGATTTGCTGACCAGGGTACCGGCAGAAATATGCACATGGGCGGCGATTTCCAAATGCCCCAGCACAATGGCCCCACCACCAATCGTACATTGAGGGCCGATAACGGCACTGCCTGCAATACCGGCGCATCCGGCAATGGCCGTGTTGCGTCCGATCCGCACGTTATGCCCGACCTGTATCAGGTTGTCCAGCTTCACTCCATCTTCGATGATGGTGTCTCGCAAGGCGCCGCGGTCCACACAGGTATTTGCACCGATTTCCACATCGTCACCGATGCATACCGCGCCTAACTGCTCAATTTTTTCCCAGCGATCGCCGTCCGGGGCAAAACCAAAACCGTCCGCGCCGATGACGACGCCGGAATGGAAAAGGCAACGTTGGCCGATGACGCAATCCTCACCTACCGTTACTCTGGAGCGCAATTGCGTATGGGCGCCAATGCGCGCGCCCCGCTCGACCACGCACAAAGGGCCGACAGTGGCAGTTGGATGCACCTGGGCCAAAGCATCGACCACCGCACTGGGGTGGATGCCGGCGTGAACGCCCGACGGGTCGTGCTGAACATCCATCGTCTTGCGCCACCATTGGGTCAGGCGCGCGAAATAGAGATAGGGCGCCTCAGAAACAATAAAGGCTCCACGCGGGAGCGCTGTCTCTTTCAAATCGGGGGGAACGATAACGCAGGACGCACGGCAGGTCGCAAGTGCTTGGCGGTATTTGGGATGGCTGACAAAACTAATCTCTCCCGGGCCAGCACTATCCAGCGGGGCCAAGCCATCAATCTGCGTATTACCGTCGCCGTGCAGCTCACCACCGAGGGCGGCAAGGATATCGTGCAGGCGAATATCAGGCACGAAAGTCGCGCAACGCAGCTTACTTGCCGCTCGAAGCATTTAAGAGCTTGAGCACTTTGTCCGTAATGTCATGACGCCCGTTGCTATAGACGACTTCTTGCACCACTAAATCGTATTTTTCATCATCGGCGACTTTGCGCACTGCTTTATTTGCCTTCTCCAACACTTGCTGCAACTCTTCATTGCGCCGGCCATTGAGGTCTTCTTGGTACTCGCGCTGCTTGCGCTGCAAATCGCGGTTTAGCTCCGCGCCTTCTTTTTGGCGGGCCACACGCTGCGACTCGGTCATAGTCGGTGCATCACGGTCAAACTTTTCACTAAAGGTTTTTAAGGCCGCCTGCAAATCGGCCATTTCTTTACCACGCTTGGAGAACTCCTGCTCCAATTTAGACTGTGCCGCTTTTGCAATCGCAGACTCGGTCGTAATGCGTTGGGTATTGATATAAGCGATGCGGGACTCCTGCGCAAATGCAGAGGATAAAACCCCAGCGGCGCTAAGCGCAAAAACAGCAATTTGATTGAGCAGTTTCATCAGAAGGTGGTTCCAATTGTGAATTGAAGGGACTGGATTTTATCGTTATCAAACTGGGTGATAGGTTTGGCATAGGCTAGGCGCAATGGCCCTACCGGCGAAATCCAACTGATGCCGATACCCGCAGAAGAGCGTAAATCTCCCAGCGCTATGCTTTCATCCGGACCATACAGACCGCCGGCATCGAAAAAGGCATACATACGCAAGGTCCGGTCATTGCCGCCGCCAGGAAGTGGGGATAGCACCTCAGCATTAAAAGTCAATTTTTTGGTACCGCCGGTAGCAACAACACCCTGCGCGCGCTGTGGGCCAGTGGTCAAACTGCCCGGCTCAAAGCCCCGAACCGAACCGATGCCGCCAGAGCTGTAATTTTTAAACAAAGGATAGGTTTGTCCATTGGTTGGCGTGCCCAGCGACAGTTCTCCATTAAAGCCAAGCGTCACTCGCTTATTGATCGCAAAAAACTGTTGCGCCTGCGTGGTGCCGCGCAAATACCTCAAGTCACCCGCCACACTCCACTCCGCATTTGCTTTGAGTAAGCGACCGCTGCTGGGAACCAGGCCGCTGTCACGGGTGTCGCGACCCCAGCCTACCGTCAGGGGGACCGCCGACGCGGTGTAGCCAAAGATGTTGGCGAAATCTACAAACGCTTGTGGAAGTAGAGTCCCGGGTTCAATCGTCGTAAGGTCGTAGCCGGCACCCAAATACACCATATCCGTTTCAGAGAAGGGAACTCCAAAGCGCAGGGTGGTACCAACGTTCCTCAACGCGTAGCTATTAACGTCCGCATAGGGCCGCGTGGTTCGGTAATACAAGTCAAAGCTGCGGGAAACGCCGTCCTGGGTGAAATAGGGATCGCTTGTGCTAAACACATAAGTCGTATTGAGCTTGCTGGTATTGACTTCAATACCGACGGAGTTTCCAGAACCAAAAGCGTTATCCTGTTTGAAGCCAAGACTTAGGCCAAGACCATCCGCACTGGAATAACCCGCACCCAGCGATAGGCTGCCGGTCGGTTTTTCGACCACCGTTACGAGCAAATCCGCCTGATCAGGGAAGCCGGGCACCTCCACCGTATCCAAACTCACCTCCTTGAAGTAGCCCAGGCGGTCCACGCGGCTGCGCGAAGCACGGATTTTTTCACCGTCATACCAGGCCGACTCCATTTGGCGGAACTCGCGGCGCACCACTTCGTCGCGCGTCGTGTCATTCCCGGCGATATTGATACGACGCACGTAAACCCTGCGCGAGGGGTCCGCTTTAAGCGTGATCTCCACCCGGTTGGTACTGCGATCAATCGTGGGCTGCGCTTCCACTTGCGCAAAGGCGTACCCGAAGTTGGCATAAAAATCGGCAAATGCTCTGGTCGTCTGCGCCATTTCGTTAACGTTATAGGGCTCGCCGGGTCGGATGGAAACCAAGGCCTGGAACTGCGCGTCTTTCTCCAAATAATTTCCCACCAAACTCACTTTGGAGACAACGAAACGTTCGCCTTCGGTAACGTTGATGGTGATGCCAATGTCCTGCTTGTTAGGTGCGATGGTGACCTGGGTCGAGTCCACGGTGAACTCCAAGTAACCGCGCGACAGGTAATAAGAGCGCAGTGACTCGATGTCGGTGTTGAGCTTGGGCCGGGCGTAGCGATCGGACTTGGTGTACCAGCTCAGCCAGCCACCGGTATCCGAATCAAACAAGCCTAGCAAAGTGCTTTCGGAAAATGCCTGCGCACCAATAATTTTGATGGACTTAATCTTGGCAGTATCCCCTTCACTGACGGCAAAGCTCAAATTAACGCGGTTACCCTCAACAGGTGTTACCGTGGTCACCATTTCAGCGGCATACATGCTGCGGTTGATGTACTGGCGTTTAAGTTCCTGCTCAGCCTTGTCCGCTAAGGCCTTATCAAAGGGACGCCCTTCCGACAGGCCGATGTCTTTGAGGACCTTGACCAGCACCTCTTTATCGAACTCTTTGGTGCCCGTAAAAGTCACAGATCCGACGATGGGCCGCTCGGCCACAATCACCATCAGCACCGCACCGTCAACGCTAATGCGCACATCGTTAAACAAACCCAGCCCGAACAAGGCTTTGATGGAAGCCGAGGCCATGTCATCCGAATAGTTGTCGCCAACGCGCACAGGTAAAGACGCAAATACCGTCCCAGCTTCCACGCGCTGCAAACCTTCTACCCGAATATCCTGGATGACAAAAGGCGTAAGCGCCATGGCCACTTGGGCAGACAAGGCGAGAACCAGAAGGGAGAAAGTACGTAAAAGGGGCGCGAATGGGTATTGCATAGTGAGAGAAAGTGCGGTGTGCTGCGAAGAGCCCAAAATAGGCCTCAGCGGCAAGTAGCGTCAAGCGCCATCATAACGGCCTCAGATAACTTACCCCATAGTGGAAACCAGCGCACCAGCCCTGGAACGGGCTTCCTGGTCGATGGCTAAAAGATCTTCCAGAGAAACCGGAGCGGCAGGCACAAAACGCGCCAAAGTCTCGAGGTTGATCGCATGGATCTGGTCAAAGCGGATTTGACTCGCTAAGAAGGCCGCTACGGCCACCTCATTGGCAGCGTTAAGCACCGCCGTCGTACCGGGTACCGCGTCAAGCGCCTCCCAAGCCAGTTTCAGCCCTGCAAAACGCTGCTGGTGGCCTGGATGGGAAAAGGTTTCAAACGTCAATCCAGCTAAGGTCGAAAAGTCGATGGCACTGGCTCCTGAAACATGGCGCCCGGGCCAAGCCAGACCGTAAGCGATAGGGCCACGCATATCGGGCGTGCCCAATTGGGCCACGACCGAATGGTCGACAAATTGCACCATCGAATGGATGACACTTTGCGGATGAATGATGACCTCGATGGTTTGCGGAGCCACGCCAAACAAAAACTTGGCCTCGATGACCTCTAGCGCCTTGTTCATCATGGTGGCCGAGTCCACAGAAATCTTTCGACCCATCACCCAATTGGGGTGAGCGCAAGCCTCCTGCGGCGTCACCTGGCTTAGCGTGGCCGGGTCACGGGTGCGAAACGGCCCGCCCGACGCGGTCAAGATGATTTTGTCGATGACTTGGGGCCAGGCCTGCGGGTTTTCCGGCAAGGACTGGAAAATTGCCGAATGCTCGCTGTCAATCGGGAGCAGTGTGGCCCCGCCGCGCTGCACAGCGTCCATAAAGAAAGCGCCACCAACCACCAAGGCCTCTTTGTTGGCCAGCAGCAGGCGCTTACCCGCCAAGGCAGCGGCAATGCAGGAGGCCAAACCCGCCGCGCCCACGATAGCCGCCATGACGGTTGTGACATCCTCATGCGCAGCCACCCAGTCCAACGCTTGCGGGCCCGACAGCACTTCGGTGGGTAAACCCAGACCCGCCAGCGCACGCTTGAGCTCGCGCGCATTTTCTGCACGTACCATCACCGCATAGCGCGGCTTAAATTGCACACATTGGGCGGTCATGATGTCAACCCGGCTGTGGGCGGTCAGGGCAAATACTCGGTATCGATCAGGCTGCCGGGCAATCACATCCAGTGTGTTGACCCCGATGGAGCCCGTGGAGCCCAAAATACTGACGGTTTGCATCACTGCCTCCATGCCCAAGCCCCTTTAACGGACACACAACAACATGACTAAGGGCAGCACCGGTAGCAGGGCATCAATGCGGTCGAGCACGCCGCCATGCCCTGGCAACAACTGACTGCTGTCCTTCACACCGGCCGCACGTTTGAAAAGCGATTCGAGCAAATCGCCCGCAACGCTCATGGTCACCAAAAATGCGACTGACACCACCATAAAAACCGGGCCTTGCTCGCCGAGTCGGCCGTAAAGGCTTATGGCGCCCCAGGGTCTCAGCGGCTCCCACTCGCGCCACGCAAATGCCAAAGCCATCACCACCACCAAACCGCCCAAAGCGCCTTCCCAGGTTTTACCGGGGCTGATCGAAGCGGCCAGTTTGCGTGTAACAAAGCGCCCCCCCCACCGTCGGCCACAAAAATAGGCTGCCACGTCGGCACCCCAGACCAACACAAACACCGAAAACAGAAAGTTTATGCCCATTGCACGCACTTGTACCAGGGCCACCCAGGCCGCAAACAAGGCCACCATACCAGCGAGCCAGCGAATGGCCGCGGGCACGCGAAGCCACGCTTCCATGCCACCGCGCAAAAGGTTTGCAGCCATCAAAATCCAGGCAGAACCGACAGCCCACCACAGCCAAGGCCACGCCTGAGCCGTGCCGCCTTCACGCCAGAAAAACAAACAGAACAAGGCACACGCCACGCCGCTGGCACGCGCAGGCCAGTGCGACCAGGCACATAAACGCGCCCACTCCCAGCCGGCTGCGCCTATCATCAAAGCGGTTAAAAGGACAAATGCCAAGGGGTCATCAGCCCCTACAGCGGGAATCAACACCGCTAATAGCAGCACGGCGGTAATGATGCGCTGTTTTAGCATGCGTTCATGCGGTACAAGGTGCCATGTTGAACCCCGATGCGCAGGAACCGCGCCGTGAAGAATTGTTCTAAAAGCGCGTTATTTCTAATCATCAGCCTGCCTAAACGGCCATGATTTCTTGTTCTTTAGCGGCAACTAACTTGTCGACATCGGCGATGTAGCGATCGGTCAATTTCTGAATGTCCGCCTCGGAGCGTTTTTGGTCGTCTTCGGAAACCTCTTTATCTTTTTCCAACTTTTTAACCGCATCATTGGCTTCGCGGCGCAAATTGCGAATAGCAATTTTGGCGTTCTCGCCTTCGCTGCGGACTACCTTGGTGAGCTCCTTGCGGCGCTCCTCAGTCATCATGGGCATGGGAACGCGGATCAAGTCGCCCATAGAAGCGGGGTTCAAACCCAGATCGCTTTCTCGTATCGCTTTTTCAATCTTCGCACCCATGCCCTTTTCCCAGGGCTGAATACCGATCGTACGCGCATCAATCAAATTGAGGTTGGCCACCTGGCTAAGCGGCACCATGGAGCCGTAGTACTCGACTTGCACCGTGTCGAGCAAAGCCGGGTTAGCACGCCCGGTGCGCACCTTGTTCAGGGTATTTTTGAAATTGGCGATGGACTGGTCCATCTTGCCTTCCATATGGCCCCGGATGTCTGCGATCGTCATACTCGTCACTCCAAAATTTCAAACATGCACCAGCGTACCCTCGTCTTCACCCATAACGACGCGCTTGAGGGCGCCGTGCTTGAAGATAGAAAAAACTTTAATGGGCAATTTCTGGTCGCGGCAAAGCGCAAAAGCAGCTGCATCCATGATGCCCAGATTTTGCTGCATGGCGCTGTCAAAAGTCAGGCTCGCGTAACGCTTGGCGGTAGGCACTTTTTTCGGGTCCGC
>CANJXV010000116.1 GCA_947478935.1 Comamonadaceae bacterium | reverse complement strand
GTGCAACAACATGTGCCCATGCGCAATGCAATAACTTGCCAGCAACACATCGATCGGGCTGCGCACCGTGTAGCCCTGTGCGCGCAGGGCGCTGTAGTGTTCGGCTGCACACAGCGCGTTATCTAGGCCGCCAATTTCAACGACATCCAAGGCCAACAAAAGGTCACGGCTACGCCGCTGCGCTGTGGGCGAGGCAAAACCGCGCATCACCTCAAAAACCACCAGATCGGCTACGCCCAAGTCCACCGGGGCATCGTCCCCTCGCAACCATGCGGCGAGTTGCTCCACCGGCCGATTACTACTGCCGCGAAAGTAATCAATCCATACGCTGGAATCGACCAGGATCACTTGACGCGGCCTCGTTTGGCAGGGCTGGCCTTGGCAATGGGCGCCGCTTTGGCCTTGCGTACGGACTCAGGTGCTTGTGGCGCATAGGGCGTAGAGGCAGACTCATTGACTTGCGTAGCCTGTTGCGCGCGCCATTGGGCCCAAGCTTCGTCTGAGTCGTCCCAATGCAGCGTGCCACGTGCCGCCAACAAAGCGGCATACGCTTTGCGGCGCTTGATCATGCGCAGGCCTTCTTCCACGGCTTCGCGCTTGGTTTTGAAATTGCCGGCGGACATGGCTGCTTCCATGAGCTTGTCGTCGATTTCAATATTGGTTCGCATGGCAAGCTCATCGATGTGTATTAAAAGTAAAAATCATACACATAAACAATGCGGCTAGCAAGCCATTTATGGCTTGTACACCACATCATCCCCTACCGCGTACAGCTTGCAGCTTTCGCCAATGCGCTGGCAAAACCCCAAGGCCCGGCCCGCGGCATAGTCGCCTCGTGCGTAGCCAAAACCGCCTTTGCTGCTCACTGCAAAGGCGCGCGGCAAGGGCATCTCCAAAAACTTGGCATAAGCCGCTTTGCCCGCTGCGCCCACGGGCACCACGCCAGCGTTATCAATCGTGGCGAAACCACTGGCAGTCGGTATCTGCACGATAGCTGGCGTGTGAAACCCCAGGTTTTGCAAATACTGATCGACCACCGGTAACCAGCGATCCATGTCCAGATTGATGCCGCCATGCCCGTCCTCGCCCACCGCATCAAACCCTGCAAACTGCGCTTGGCCGCCGCCGTCCTGCCAGGCCTGGTGCCACAGCTTGGGGTAATTCGGGCCCCAATATTTGTCGTTCTCCCAATACAGCCAGACCATGGGCACCTTGGCGTTTTTGGCAATACTGCCCCAATACTGGGTGGTGGCGGAGGGATTGCAGGGCTTGCCCGGATTGTTGTCCGGGTTGCCGCCCGTACCACCCGAAAAGTTGATGCCGCCTAGCAAGCCTTCAGGCGCACGGCCCACCGTGGCGACCGAGGTCAGCCCACCCACCGACACCCCGCCCACCAGCCAGCGCGAGGTATCTACGTAAGGTAAAGAACGTGCAAATGCAACCGTGGCCAGTACTTGGTCCGAGGCCGCAATGGACATCGGCTCGATGCTGCGGCATCCGCTAAATTCCGGGTCAAAACCGCCATAGGTCTCCCAATAGCCGATGCGGTTGGGCACCATGACCACAAAGCCTTTGGCCACCAGGTAGCGCGCTACGGACTCCGGGCGGTAGCGCCCCTGTTGGGCGCGTTTGGCCTCGACGGCCCGCCCATGGTTGAAAACAAACAGTGTAAAGGGGCCATCGCCCGGCGGGCGGTACACCGTGACCGGCACCGGCTTGGTCTCTTGCCTGCCGAACATGTCTTTGACCGTGGCTTCGAAACGCAGCACCTCTTCGCGCAGATCCTGCGCCAAGACCTCGGCCACCGGTTTGGCTGCAGCCTCCTGGCCCTGTGCCGGCAGGGCCAGCAGATACAGCACTGTTGCCAGCGCTAAAAGCAATTTATGCATTTTTATTCCCCCTGCGATGCCAATTACATCCTGAACACTCCAAATTTCGTATCAGGCACCGGCGCATTCATCGCTGCCGACAAACCAAGTGCTAGCACGCGTCGCGTGTCGGCCGGATCAATGATGCCGTCGTCCCACAAACGCGCACTGGCGTAATACGGATGACCCTGCACTTCGTACTGCGCCTTGATGGGTGCTTTGAAAGCGTCTTCTTCCTCTGCACTCCATTGCCCGCCTTTGGCTTCGATGCCATCACGCCGCACCGTCGCCAGCACGCTGGCGGCCTGCTCACCACCCATGACGCTGATGCGCGCATTGGGCCACATCCATAAAAAGCGCGGGCTGTAGGCGCGGCCGCACATGCCGTAATTACCCGCGCCAAAACTTCCGCCAATGATGATGGTGAACTTGGGCACCGCCGCGGTCGCCACCGCAGTCACCATCTTGGCGCCGTTGCGCGCAATGCCTTCGTTTTCGTATTTGCGCCCCACCATAAAGCCGGTGATATTTTGTAAAAACACCAGCGGGATTTTGCGCTGGCAGCACAGCTCAATAAAGTGCGCCCCCTTTAAGGCCGACTCGCTAAACAAAATACCGTTGTTGGCGATGATGCCCACTGCCATGCCTTCAATGTGCGCAAAGCCGCACACTAGGGTGGCACCAAAGCGCGGCTTGAATTCATGCAGCTCTGAGCCATCGACGATACGGGCAATGATTTCGCGCACATCAAAAGGTTTGCGCGTATCGGTAGGGATGACGCCGTACAACTCTTGGGCCGCAAACAGCGGCGCCTGGGCGGGGCGCAACTGAGCTTGTGGGTGTTTTTGCTTGTGCAAATGCGCCACCGCCTCGCGCGCCAGCGCCAGCGCATGTAAATCGTTTTGCGCCAAGTGGTCGGCCACGCCGGACAAGCGCGTGTGCACATCGCCGCCGCCCAAGTCCTCGGCGCTGACCACCTCGCCGGTAGCGGCTTTGACCAAAGGCGGGCCGCCTAGAAAAATCGTGCCCTGGTTTTTGACGATGATGGTCTCGTCGCTCATAGCCGGCACATAGGCGCCGCCCGCAGTACAACTGCCCATCACCACCGCAATTTGCGAAATGCCTTGCGCGCTCATATTCGCTTGGTTGAAAAAGATGCGCCCGAAGTGGTCGCGGTCTGGAAACACTTCGTCCTGGTTAGGCAAATTGGCGCCGCCCGAGTCCACCAGGTAAATACAAGTCAAATGGTTTTGCGCCGCAATCTCTTGCGCGCGCAAATGCTTTTTCACCGTCATCGGGTAGTAAGTGCCGCCTTTGACCGTTGCGTCATTGCACACCACCATGCAGTCCACGCCGCTGACTCGGCCAATACCGGCAATCAGCCCGGCGCCCGGCGCATCGTTGTTGTACAGATTCAGGGCCGCCAGCGGCGCCAACTCTAAAAACGGTGTGCCCGGGTCTAGCAAATTAAGCACCCGCTCGCGGGGCAAGAGCTTGCCGCGCGCCATATGCTTGGCCCGCGCCGCCTCGCCGCCACCCTGCGCCACTTTTTCTACCTGCTGGCGTAAATCATCCACCAGCGCGCGCATGGCAGTGGCATTGGCCGCAAAGTCGGCAGAACGGGGATTGAGTTGGGAGCTGAGGGCTGGCATGAGGCTTTCCTGAACGTCAAGAACGCAGAGAAGGCCGGACACCTTTTTGCGTGAAGACGCATTTTCACCCAGCGCGCACATGCGACAGCCATTTGAAGCCCACAGCAAGGGGCACTGCGAGCCTCAGGTTCAGCACGGCCAGGAAATGGGCCCTGCACAAATAGCTTTATGCACAAGCTGGCCCGATTTAAAAAGCGCTTTAACTGCGCATCATCGCCAACAGCCCCGCCGTCGACCCATCCAGCCCGCTCGCGTCGCCGCTGTGCAGTCGGGGCGCGATGTCTTTGGCCAGCACTTTGCCCAGCTCTACGCCCCATTGGTCAAAGCTGTTGATGCCCCATAGCGCGCCGCTGACAAATACGCGGTGTTCTTGCAGCGCGATCAGGGCACCCAGGCTGGCGGGAGTCAGATCATCCAGCAGCAGAACGGTGCTGGGCCGGTTGCCGGGAAAGTGTTTGTGGCCGCCTGCATCAGACTTGCCTTGCATCAGCGCCTGGGCTTGCGCCAGCACATTGGCCAGTAGCAGCTCGTGGTGGCCTTCCAGCGTGTGGCGCGCTTTTTTCACCGCGACAAACTCCACCGGGACCACGTCCGTGCCCTGGTGCAGCATTTGGAAATACGCGTGCTGCCCGTTGGTGCCCGATTCGCCCCAAGGGATGGGCGAAGTGCCAAAGGGTAGGGCCTCGCCATGGGCATCGACACGCTTGCCGTTGCTTTCCATTTCCAGTTGCTGCAAATAGGCAGGCAGACGACGCAAAGCGCTATGGTAAGGCGCGACCGAGCGACTGCTAAAGCCGTGGAAGTTGCGGTACCAGACATCGAGCAAGCCCATGCGCACTGGCGCATTGGCAGCCAGCGGCGCATTGCGAAAGTGTTTGTCCATGGCGTGTGCACCGGCCAGAAATTCGCGAAAGCCCGCCGCGCCCACCGCAATCGCAATCGGCAAACCGATGGCCGACCACAGCGAATAGCGCCCGCCCACCCAGTCCCAAAAGCCAAAAGTGGTGTCGATGCCAAAGTCCTTGGCCGCTGCCACATTGGTGGTCAGCGCGGCAAAGTGGCGGGCAATATTTTTGCCGCCGCTGGCCTCAAACCAGCGCTTGGCCGAGGCCGCGTTGGTCATGGTCTCGATGGTGGTGAAGGTTTTGCTAGCAATTAAAAACAGGGTGTTTTCCGGCTTCAAGTGGGCCAGTGTGGCGGCCAGTTCATGGCCATCGACATTGCTCACAAAATGCATACGCTTGCCCGGATGCGCAAACGCATGCAAGGCCAGCACCGCCATTTGCGGCCCCAGGTCGGAGCCGCCGATGCCGATGTTCACCACATCGGTGATCGCCTCATCAGCGCGCACTTTTTCGGCATAGGACAGCATGGCGTCCAGGGTCACATGCACCTTGGCCAGCTCAGCTGCCTCGTGCGCGCTGGCGGTGGCGGCATTGGCTGGTGTGCGCAAGAGCACGTGCCAGACTTCGCGGCCTTCGGTGGTATTGATTTTTTCGCCGGCAAACATGGCTTCGCGGTGTGTGCTTAAAGAACATTGATCGGCCAAGTCCAGCAAGAGGCTTTCGGTCGCGGTGTCGATGCGGTTTTTGGAGAGGTCCACAAACACATGCGGCGCGTGTTGCGAAAAGCGGGCAAAGCGCTCTGCGTCATTTGCAAAAGCCTGGCGCGTGTCAAAGTCTTTGCCATGCGCGGCATAGTGGGCTTGCAAAAGTCTCCATACCGGGGCGCGGTCACAACGCAAACGGGTCATAGCTTTTCCTTTTTAGCTAAGCAGCGGGCAAGGGCGCGCGCACTCGGAGTGCGGGCTGTCTAAGAGAAGCGTGTCAATGCGCTTGCGCGCATCAGGCCGCGAGCATGAGTTTTTCGAGCTTGAGCGCATCGGCGCAAAACGCGCGAATGCCTTCCGACAATTTTTCGGTAGCCATGGCGTCTTCATTGAGTGCAAAGCGGAACCCCGCTTCATCAAAATGCACAGCCGGTATATCCATGGCCAGCGCGGCGGGCGCGTGCAAGCTGGCTTGCAGCGGTACGTCGGAAGCCGCCAGCCCGGCCAACAACTCGGGGCTGATGGTCAGCAGATCGCAACCAGCCAATGCGGTGATCTGGCCGACATTGCGAAAGCTCGCACCCATGACTTCGGTGGCAATGCCATGGCGCTTGTAGTAGTTATAAATTTGTTTTACCGATTGCACGCCTGGGTCGTTGGAACCGGTCATGTCCGCCTCCACCCAGGTGCTGCCCGCGCTTTTTTTATACCAGTCGTAAATGCGCCCTACAAAGGGCGAAATCAACTGCACCTTAGCCTGGCCGCAGGCCACCGCTTGGCAGAAAGAAAACAGCAGCGTCAGGTTGGTGCGAATGCCGGCCTGCTCCAGTTGACTGGCCGCTTGGATGCCTTCCCAGGTGGAAGCCACTTTGATGAGGATGCGCTCTTTGGCGATGCCCTGGGCCTGGTACATCGCAATCAAGCGCTTGCCGCGTGCCACGGTCGCAGCGGTATCAAAGCTTAGGCGCGCATCGACCTCGGTTGACACCCGTCCGGGGATGAGCGACAAAATTTCGCAGCCGAAGTGCACCAGCAGGTGGTCCATGACCTCGTCGAGCGGTTTACCCTTGTGCGCCGCCACTTCGGCGCTCAGAATGGGCGCGTACTCGGGCTTTTGTACCGCCTTCAGAATCAGCGAAGGGTTGGTGGTCGCGTCCTGGGGTTGGTAGGCGGCGATTTGTTTGAAGTCGCCGGTATCGGCAACCACGGTAGTAAATGTCTTGAGGGCTTCGAGTTGGCTCATGGTGTGGCTCCGGTTAAACGGGGGGTTTTCCAACGCACCGGCAGCGCTTGGCAGGCACCGGCATGAAACAAAGTTACAATAAATCCCCAATTTCTTGTAACCGCATTCTATGTGCGTCCTATTATGAGCTTTGATCTCGTCCTCTTTGGCGGCACCGGCGACCTAGCTTGGCGCAAACTTATGCCCGCGTTGTTTCAGGCTTTCCGCCACGGCACGCTGCACGAAGGTGGCCGGATCATCGGGGTAGGGCGCGATGCGCTATCGCATGCGCAATACCGCGAACTCATTCAGTCCCGCTTTGACAAAGTGGAACTGGCCAAACGCCCCAGCGCAGAGGAGTTTTCCCGTTTCGCTGCCCTGCTGGAATTTGTGCGTATGGATTTGTCCCGCCCCGAGGACTATGCCGCCCTGGCCACGATGTTGCGCGAGCGCAATGCCCAAACGGTGGTGATGTACGTGGCCACCGCGCCCTCTTTGTTTACCGTGGTCTGCGAGCAACTGGCCGCTGCCGGTTTGAACACCCCCCACACCCGCGTGGTGCTGGAAAAACCCCTGGGCCACGACCTGGCCTCCAACCGCACGATCAACCAGACCGTGCGCCGCTTTTTCGAAGAAAAACAAGTTTTCCGCATCGACCATTACCTGGGTAAGCCCGCGGTGCAAAACCTGTTTGCCCTGCGCTTTGGCAACGCCTTGTTCGAGCCCCTGTGGCGGCGCGAGCACATCGCCAATATCCAGATCACAATTGCTGAAGAGATTGGCGTGGAAAGCCGCGGCGCGTTTTACGAAACCACCGGTGCCTTGCGCGATATGGTGCAAAACCATGCCTTGCAGCTGTTGTGCGCCATCGGCATGGAGCCGCCGATTAACGCGCATGCCGACGCCATCCGTGACGAAAAGCTCAAGGTGCTGCGCTCCCTCAAGCCTTGGACGATAGAAAGCCTGACCAGCGATGTGGTGCGCGGCCAGTACGCAGCGGGTACCAGCGCCGGGACGCCGGCGCCAGGCTACCGCGAGGAAAAAGGCGTGGACCCGCACAGTAATACCGAAACCTTTGTGGCCCTGCGAACCGAAATTGCCAACTGGCGCTGGGCCGGCGTGCCTTTTTATATACGCACCGGCAAACGCCTAGCAGGGCGTGATGCGCGCATCGTGGTCAATTTCCGCCCTACGCCGCATGCCATCTTTCGCTCCGGCGCCAACGCAGGCAACCAATTGGTGATTAATCTGCAGCCCAAAGACGGGCTGGAATTGCATTTGTTGGCCCAGGGCCAGGACATGCGTGGCGCCAAAGCGGCCAACGCCCTGGCGCCGGTGCAGCTGGACCTGGACTTTGCCAAGCGCTTTGGCTCGCAGCGTGTGGGTGCGTACGAGCGATTACTGCTGGACGTCATTGATGGGCGGCTGAACCTGTTTGTGCGCAGCGACGAGCAGGAAGAGGCTTGGCGGTGGGTGGAGCCGCTCATCAAACACTGGGCTGGCGACCCGCAAGGCCCGCGCCTTTATGCTTGCGGCACCTGGGGTCCCAGCGCATCAAGCGCCATGATCGCCCGCGACGG
>CANJXV010000115.1 GCA_947478935.1 Comamonadaceae bacterium | reverse complement strand
ATCACAGGCCGATTCACCGGGTCCAAAATAATGACCGCATCGTCTTTCATGCGCAGCGTTTTGGCGGCATCAATCCAATAGCCTTTCCAGCCTGTGCCGCGCAGTTTGGGATAGATTTCGGTGGTGTAGTCGCCGCCCTGGGCGGTGATGATGATGTCGCAACGTTGCAGGGCCGCCAAGTCGAAGGCGTCCTGCAAGGTCGTTTCGTTTTTGGCAAAGGCGGGCGCTGCGCCGCCGCTATTGGAGGTGGAGAAAAACAGGGGTTCGATCAGGTCAAAGTCGCCCTCTGCCCGCATCCGGTCCAACAACACCGAGCCGACCATGCCGCGCCAGCCCACCAACCCTACTAACTTACTCATTGCGTTGCCCTTTCAAAAAACAGTGTGTGACCTGACTGTTTTCCCGGCTCGTCTGGCCGGGGGGCGCACGACGAACCGGGCAATGTCAGCTGGTCGTGGTTTTGGTGATGATTGTGCGCACGCCCGCACCAGCCGTAATGGCTGTAGCAGGGTTCAGAGTGAACAGATGAGCGCTTAACATGGAAATGATTGTAGCTTTACTGGCTGAGGGCTGGCTTACGGCTTAGGCTTTGCGGTTTCAAACCGCGTGCTGATCCGCATTAGCCTAAAGCCTTCACCACCGCGTCGCCCATCTCCCGGGTGCCCACTTTGGCCGTACCGGGGCTGAAGATGTCCGGGGTGCGCAAGCCTTGGGTAAGCACGGCGTCCACGGCTTTTTCGATGCGGGCGGCCGCTTCGGGCTGCTTCAGGCTAAAGCGCAGCATCATGGCGGCGCTCAGGATGGTGGCCAACGGGTTGGCCACGCTTTGGCCGGCGATATCGGGTGCGCTGCCGTGGCTGGGTTCGTACAGGCCTTGGTTGCGGCTATTGAGGCTGGCAGAGGGCAGCATGCCGATGGAACCCGTCAGCATTGAGGCTTCGTCGCTCAGGATATCGCCAAACATATTGCCGGTCACCACCACGTCAAAGCGCTTGGGCTGCTTGACCAGTTGCATGGCGGCGTTGTCCACATACATATGGTCTAGCGCGATGTCCGGGTAGCTTTGGCCTACTTCGGTGACCACGTCTTTCCAGAACTGGAAAGTTTCCAGCACGTTGGCTTTGTCCACGCTGGTGACGCGGCCTTCGCTTCCCGCAGCTTTGCGGGTTCGCGCGGCCTGGAATGCGACATGGGCGATGCGCTCAATTTCGGGCTTGCTGTAGCGCATGGTGTCGAAGGCTTCTTCGGCGCCAGGGAAGTGGCCGTCTGTGGCGGTGCGCCGTCCGCGCGGTTGGCCGAAATAAATGTCGCCCGTCAGTTCGCGGATGATCAGGATATCGAGGCCGGAGATCAATTCGGGCTTGAGGCTGGAAGCGTTGACCAGTTGCTCGTAGCAAATAGCGGGGCGGAAATTGGCGAACAAGCCCAGGTGTTTGCGCAGTCCCAAAATCGCCTGCTCGGGTCGCAGGGCGCGCTCTAGCGTGTCATATTTCCAGTCGCCCACCGCACCGAACAAAATGGCGTCGGAATCTTTTGCTAATTGCAAAGTCGAATCGGGAAGCGGGTGGCCGTGCGACTCATAGGCGGCGCCACCTACGGGTGCGCTCTCCATGGTGAAGGGCAGGTCCAGGGCTTTGAGCACCTTAATGGCCTCAGCCACAATTTCGGTGCCAATGCCGTCGCCCGGCAGGATTGCAATTTTCATGTACGTGCTTTCTTTTCGAGTTTTTACATGGTGTGCGCCAGCCAGGGCTTGGTGGCTAGGCGCTGCGCTTCGAAGGCGCGGATTTTGTCGGCGTTGCGCAGCGTCAGGCCGATGTCGTCCAAACCGTTGAGCAGGCAGAACTTGCGAAAGGCCTGTACTTCAAAGGCGATTTCCTCGCTTTGCGGGCGGATCACACACTGGCGCGCTAAATCGACGGTGAGCGTGAAGCCTGGGAATGCGAGGGCTTCGCTAAACAGCTTGTCCACTACCGAATCGGGTAGCACGATGGGCAAGAGGCCGTTTTTGAAGCAGTTGTTGAAAAATATGTCGGCAAAGCTGGGCGCAATGATGGCGCGAAAACCATATTGGTCCAGCGCCCAGGGCGCATGCTCGCGCGATGACCCGCAGCCGAAATTTTTGCGCGCCAGGAGCACCGATGCACCAGCGTAGCGCGGCTGGTTGAGCACAAAGTCGGGGTTGGGTTTGCGCGTGGCCGGGTCCTGCCCAGGTTCGCCGTGGTCCAGATAGCGCCACTCGTCAAACAGGTTGGGGCCAAAGCCGGTTTTCTTGATGGACTTTAAGAACTGCTTAGGAATAATGGCATCGGTATCCACATTTTCGCGGTCCATGGGCGCCACCAGACCTGTGTGTACGGTAAATTGTTGCATCGCCTGGGTTCTTTCAGAGGTATTTACGTACGTCCACAAAGTGGCCGTGGATGGCCGCTGCTGCTGCCATCGCGGGGCTGACCAGATGGGTGCGACCACCAGTGCCCTGCCGACCTTCGAAGTTGCGGTTGCTGGTTGAGGCGCAGCGTTCGCCGGGCTCCAGCCGGTCGGCGTTCATGGCCAAGCACATAGAGCAACCGGGCTCGCGCCACTCAAAGCCTGCGGCCTTAAAGATTTCGTGCAAGCCTTCGCGCTCGGCCTGTTCTTTTACCAAGCCCGATCCGGGCACCACCATCGCCAGCTTGATGTTTTTGGCCACTTTCTGACCGATGCGTTTAACCACCGCTGCGGCTTCGCGCATATCTTCAATCCGGCTGTTGGTACACGAGCCGATAAACACTTTGTCTACAAATAAATCATTCAGTGCTTTGCCGGGTTGCAGTCCCATGTAGATCAGAGCACGCTCGATAGCATCGCGCTTGCTTGGATCCTTCTCTTTCTCGGGATCAGGCACCGCACCGTTGATGTCCAGCACCATTTCTGGCGAGGTGCCCCAGGTCACTTGGGGCAAGATGTCGGCGGCCTTTAGTTCCACTACGCTGTCAAAGTGCGCGTCCGTATCGGATTGCAGCGTTTTCCAATAGGCCACGGCTTGATCCCACTCGATTCCTATGGGTGAGAGCGGGCGGCCCTTCACGTAGTCGATAGTTTTTTCGTCCACCGCCACCAGCCCGGCGCGTGCCCCGGCCTCGATGGCCATATTGCACAAGGTCATACGGCCTTCCATGCTCAGCGCGCGGATGGCGCTACCGGCAAACTCAATGGTGTAGCCGGTGCCGCCGGCAGTGCCGATACGCCCGATGATGGCCAGCACAATGTCCTTGCCGGTTACGCCTTTAGATACCGTGCCCTCTACTTTGATCAGCATGTTCTTGGCTTTTTTGGCCAGCAGCGTTTGCGTGGCCATTACATGCTCGACTTCGGAAGTGCCGATGCCATGGGCCAGCGCGCCGAAAGCCCCGTGGGTAGAGGTGTGGCTATCGCCGCAGACCACTGTCATGCCCGGCAGTGTGGCGCCAGTCTCTGGGCCAATCACGTGCACGATGCCTTGGCGCTTGGACAAAAAGGGGAAAAACGCCGCAGCGCCCGATTCCTTGATATTGGCGTCTAGCGTGGTGATTTGTTCTTTGCTGATGGGGTCAGTGATGCCGTCGTAGCCTAGCTCCCAGCCGGTCGTGGGCGTATTGTGGTCAGCAGTGGCGACGATGGAGCTGACGCGCCAGACTTTACGTCCGGCCTGGCGCAGGCCCTCAAAGGCCTGGGGGCTGGTGACTTCGTGTACCAGATGGCGGTCAATATAGAGGATGGCGGTGCCGTCTTCCTCGGTATGAACAACATGCTCATCCCAGATTTTGTCGTAGAGGGTGCGTCCCATGGGGCATTTCCTTGTTGGCGGTCGGGCATTTTATGCCGCCGGGCTTGGCGCGCAGGAGGGCGCGGTGATGAGGGGAGGCACAAAAAGCTTGCCCCGCAAAAGCGGGGCAAGCATCAGGTTCGAAAAACCGCTTATCGTCGACCGATTTCCGGTACTTCGCGCTGCACCGAGCCGGTGAACAATTGGCGCGGGCGGCCGATTTTGTATTCCGGGTCACCAATCATTTCATTGAGCTGCGCAATCCATCCTACGGTGCGAGCCAGCGCAAAGATGCCAGTAAACAGTTTGACCGGGATGCCGATGGCGCGCTGCACGATGCCGGAGTAGAAGTCCACATTGGGGTAGAGCTTGCGGGAGACGAAATACTCGTCTTCCAGGGCGATTTTTTCCAGGGCCTTGGCCAGTTTAAATAGCGGGTCGTTTTCTAGGCCCAGAGCCGCCAGCACTTCATTACAGGTCTCTTGCATAAGCTTGGCGCGCGGGTCGTAGTTTTTATAAACCCGGTGGCCAAAGCCCATCAGCTTGACGCCGGAGTTCTTGTCCTTCACTTTTTCCATGAACTCGCCGACTTTGGATACACCGCCGGAGGCCTGAATCTCTTCCAGCATGTTCAAGCAAGCCTCGTTGGCGCCGCCGTGCGCCGGACCCCACAGACAGGCCACACCGGCTGCAATCGCCGCGAAGGGGTTGGTACCCGAGGAGCCGCACAAACGTACGGTCGAGGTGGATGCGTTCTGCTCGTGGTCGGCATGCAGGATAAAGATGCGATCCAGGGCACGCTCGATCACCGGGTTGACCACATAGGGCTCGCACGGGGTAGCAAACATCATGTGCAAAAAGTTGCCTGCGTAGCTCAGCTCGTTTTTGGGGTACATGAAGGGCTGGCCGATACTGTATTTGTAGGCCATGGCCACCAGCGTGGGTAACTTGGCAATCAGGCGAATAGCCGATATGTCTCGGTGGCCCGGGTTGTTGATATCGGTGCTGTCATGGTAGAAGGCCGATAGCGCTCCGACCAAGCCGGTCATGATGGCCATGGGGTGCGCGTCGCGACGGAAACCGCGTAGGAAAAACTGCATTTGCTCGTTGACCATGGTGTGCTGGGTGACACGCTTGACAAACGCCGCTTTGCCAGCCGCATCGGGCAAGTTGCCGTAGAGCAGCAGATGACAGGTTTCCATGAAGTCGCAATTCGTTGCCAATTGCTCGATGGGGTAGCCGCGGTAGAGCAGCTCCCCCTTGTCACCGTCGATATAGGTAATGGCCGACTGGCAGGCCGCCGTGGACAAAAAGCCCGGGTCGTAGGTGAACATACCGGTTTGACCATAGAGCTTGCGGATGTCGATGACGTCGGGTCCGACGCTGCCGCTGTAAACCGGTAGCTCCACGCTGGGACTGCCGTTGCTAAAGGACATGGTCGCTTTGTTATCCGCTAATTTCATCACAACACCTTTCAATGGATATTTCTTAATAAAGCCAAAACTTCTGCGCAATCGGTACCCATGTCCAGACCCGGTACTTGAGATTTGCGGCCCAGCAGTAAATCCAGTAAGTCGTTATCGCTCAAATCCATTAACAGGCCCAAGGCGTCTGCCTGACGGGCATTCAGGGTTCGCGCATGCCGCGCGAAAAAGCGCTCGATAAACAAATCGTTTTCCAACAGCCCGCGCCTGCAACGCCAGCGCAGCTTGCTCAGCGCGCGCGCATCAATCGGTAGCTCGGGGACTGAAGTTTGCATGATCAGACCGTCCGCATCACCATCATCTCTTTAATCTTGCCAATCGCTTTGGTGGGATTCAGGCCCTTGGGACACACGTCCACACAGTTCATGATGGTGTGGCAGCGGAACAGGCGGTAGGGGTCTTCTAAATTATCCAAGCGCTCCGAGGTGGCCTGGTCGCGGCTGTCGGCGATAAAACGGTAGGCCTGCAAGAGACCCGCCGGGCCCACGAATTTATCCGGGTTCCACCAAAAGCTGGGGCAGCTGGTCGAGCAACTGGCGCACAAAATGCACTCGTACAGGCCATTGAGTTCTTCGCGCTCTTGCGGGCTTTGCAGGCGCTCTTTTTCAGGCGGCATGTCCTCGTTGACGAGGTAAGGTTTGATGGAGTTGTATTGCTTGAAGAACTGCGTCATGTCCACGATCAGATCGCGGATCACTGGCAGGCCGGGTAGAGGCTTGAGCACGATGGTTCCCGGCAGGGTGCGCATATTGGTCAAACAGGCCAAACCGTTTTTACCATTGATATTCATGGCGTCCGATCCGCACACGCCTTCGCGGCAGGAGCGGCGGAAGGAGATGGACGGGTCCACGGCTTTGAGTTTCATCAGCGCATCGAGCAGCATGCGTTCGGTTCCATCGAGTGCGACCTCGATGTCCTGCATATAAGGCTTAGCATCCTTGTCCGGGTCGTAGCGGTAAATGGAAAATTTGTGTTTAGACATAGGTCGGCGGCTTCATCGGGTTTAGAACGTGCGGGTTCGCAGGGGGATGCTTTCAACCGTCAGCGGCTTCATTTGCACCGGCTTGTAAGTAAGACTGTTGCTTGCGCTATGCCACAGGCTGTGCTTATGCCAGTCGGTGTCGTTGCGGCCATTGGGGTGCTCGGGCGTGTCGCCAAAGTCGTTCACCGTGTGGGCGCCCCGGCTCTCATGGCGAGCTGCAGCAGACACCATAGTGGCTTGCGCCGCCTCGATCAGGTTTTCGACTTCGAGGGCTTCAATGCGTGCGGTATTGAAAATCCGAGACTTGTCTTGCAGGCCAATGGCTTGCGTGCGTTCGCGCAGCGCCGCCACTTTGGCAACCCCTTCGTCCATGCTGGCCTGGGTGCGGAACACGCCGGCATGTTGTTGCATGGTGGCGCGGATGCTGTTAGCCACGTCTTGCGCGTATTCGCCACCCGAAGCGCTGTCCAGCCGGTTCAGGCGCGAGAGTGTCAGATCAGCCGCATCGGCGGGCAGGGCTTTGTGCTCCACGCTTTCTCTGTTAGTGGCGACGATATGGTTGCCCGCTGCGCGGCCAAACACCAGCAGGTCCAGCAGGGAGTTGGTGCCCAGGCGGTTGGCACCGTGTACGCTCACACATGAGCATTCGCCCACGGCATATAGGCCGGGCACTGGCTGGCTATGGTTGTCGCCGTCTTGCATGACCACCTGGCCATGGATATTGGTGGGGATACCGCCCATCTGGTAATGGATGGTGGGCACCACCGGAATCGGCTCGCGGGTGATGTCCACATTGGCAAAGTTGTGCCCGATTTCCAGCACCGAAGGCAGGCGCTTCAGGATGGTCTCAGCGCCCAGATGCGTCATGTCGAGGTTGATGTAATCCTTGTTCGGGCCGCAGCCACGGCCTTCTTTAATCTCTTGGTCCATGCAGCGCGACACATAGTCGCGCGGGGCCAGGTCTTTGTAATGCGGGGCATAGCGCTCCATAAAGCGCTCGCCATTAACATTGCGCAATATCGCGCCTTCGCCACGGCAGCCTTCGGTGAGTAGCACGCCAGCACCTGCAACGCCGGTGGGGTGGAATTGCCAAAACTCCATGTCCTCCAAGGGGATACCGGCACGCGCTGCCATGCCCAGGCCGTCGCCGGTATTGATAAAGGCATTGGTGGACGCGGCAAATATGCGCCCGGCGCCGCCGGTGGCCAGCAGCGTGGTTTTGGCTTGCAGAATATGCACGTCGCCGGTTTCCATTTCCAGCGCCGTCACACCTACGACGGCGCCTTCAGCATCACGCACCAGGTCCATGGCCAGCCATTCAACAAAAAAGCTGGTGCGGGCTTTGACGTTTTGCTGGTACAGCGTGTGCAACATCGCGTGGCCGGTGCGGTCGGCGGCAGCACAGGCGCGTTCCACCGCTTTTTCGCCATAGTTCGCGGTGTGGCCGCCAAAGGGCCGCTGGTAAATCGTACCGTCGGCATTGCGGTCAAAAGGCATGCCCATGTGCTCAAGGTCATAGACCACTTTGGGTGCTTCACGGCACATGAACTCGATGGCGTCTTGGTCGCCCAGCCAGTCCGAGCCCTTGACGGTATCGTAAAAATGGTAGTGCCAGTTGTCCTCGTTCATATT
>CANJXV010000114.1 GCA_947478935.1 Comamonadaceae bacterium | reverse complement strand
TTGATCATGCGCGCCGTGGGCGACCGCATGATTATTGCGCCGCCCCTGACCATCACCCATGCGCAGATCGACGAGATGATGGCTTTAATCCGCCTGGCTCTGGATAAAACCTTGGCGGACGCCGGGCGATCGGGCTGGCTGTAGCCAAACCTATAATTTCCCGTTTCCCCATCCCTCACACGCACAGAGTGTAGGTTCCACTTTTTTTCAACGGCCTTTTTATGGAGGTTTTCTCGATGTCCAAATACGTATTTAGCCTGACCCTCGTGGCGCTGGCGCTTGCTGCATGCGGCAAGAAAGAAGAAGCGGCACCCGCACCGGCGCCTGCTGCCACTGCCCCAGCAGAGGAAAAAGTCCTCAATATTTACAACTGGCCGGACTACATCCCCGAAGGCATGATTGCCGCCTTCGAAAAAGAGAGCGGTATCAAAGTCAATTACGACACCTTCGAAACCAACGAAGCGCTCAATGCCAAACTGGTCGCCGGCAATACCGGTTACGACATTGTGGTGCCGGGTACGGCCTTCAGCCCCGCACAGGTGGAAGCCGGTTTCTTCCAGCCGCTGGACCGTGCCCAGCTAAAGAACTACGGTAATTTGGATAGCGACATCATGGCCGCGCTGGCCAATGCCGATGCCGGAAACAAGCATTTGGTCCCTTGGGCCTGGGGCTTTACTACGGTAGGCATCAACCGCACCAAAGTGGAAAAAGCGCTCGGCAAAATGCCCATGCCCGAAAACGCCTGGGACTTGGTCTTCAAGCCCGAGTACACCTCCAAGCTCAAGTCTTGCGGCATCGCTTACCTGGACTCGCCCACTGAGATCATTCCCCCGGCTTTGCACTACATAGGCAAAGACGCGTATTCCAATGACCCGGCGGACCACAAAGCCGCTGTGGACATGCTGGCCAAAGTGCGCAAAGACATTCGTATCTTTAGCTCCACCATGATCGATGACATTGCCGGTGGGAAGGCTTGCGTCGTGGTCGGTTGGTCCGGCGATATCAATATCGCTGCCGGTCGCGCCATGGAAAACGGCTCCAAAGACGTCATCGAAGCGCTGCTGCCCAGCACGGGCGGCCTGATTTTCTTTGACACCATGGCCATCACTAAAGACGCTAAGCACCCTGGCAATGCCCATGCTTTCATCGATTTCTACCTGCGCGCCGAAAGCGGGGCCCAGGTGTCTAATGAAATGAGCTATCCCACCGGCAATAAAGCGGCCATGGAAAAAATGAAGCCCGAAGTCTCTGCTAATAAGACCATCTTTATTGAGCCTGCGGTGGCCGCCAAAATGGTCAAACCTGGCAAGTTCACCAATGAGGGCCGTGAGGGTATGGCCAGCGCATTTACCAGCTTCAAAAAAGGTAAGTAATTGCGCTCGCCTTAGGCACCAGGACTGTTCTATGCATGGCGTGAACAGTCCTTTTTTATTGCCTGCGGCCTGACTACCCCGCCATGCCATTGCTCACCGGCTTATTCAAACGTCTGCCCGCACCGGGTCGGCGTTTTGTCATTGGTGTACCCATGGCTTGGCTGCTGTTTTTCTTCATGCTGCCGTTTCTGGTCTTGCTCTACATCAGCTTTGTGGACATGGGCAATGACATCCATCCCTTCAAGCCCTTGTGGGACTCCCAAGCGGGTGTGCTGCGCTTGAAGTACGAAAACTACAGTAGCATTTTTGCCACTGCAGAAGGCGCTGGCCTGGTGCAGACGATTTATGTGGAGGCCTATATTCGCTCTTTGGCGTATGCCTTGTGTACCGCCATCCTGTGCCTGTTGCTGGGCTACCCGTTTGCGTATGCGATTGCTCGCTCTTCGCCTGCCGCGCGCCCGGCGCTGCTGATGATGGTGATGCTGCCGTTTTGGACTTCATTTTTATTGCGCGTGTATGCCTGGAAAGGCATATTGGCCGACCAGGGCGTGCTCAATCGCTTGTTCATGGCCTTAGGGCTCGTTCAAGAACCGGTGCAAATGCTCTATACCGATGTGTCCATGTTGGTGGGCATGACCTATGTGTACCTGCCTTTCATGGTGCTGCCTTTGTACGCAACGCTGGTCAAACTCGATATGCGCTTGCTAGAGGCGGCGTACGACCTGGGCGCCTCGCCTTTCAAAGCCTTTTGGCTGGTAACTGTGCCCTTGTCACGCGCGGGCATCATCGCCGGTTTTATGTTGGTGTTCATCCCCGCGGTGGGTGAGTTTGTGATCCCTTCGCTACTGGGCGGGCCGGAAAACATTATGGTGGGCCGCGTAGTCTGGGACGAAATGTTCACCAGTAACAACTGGCCGCGCGCCAGTGCACTGGCGGTCAGCATGATCGCGTTAATCGTCGTGCCGCTGGCCCTGTACTACCGCTCGGCGGCGCAGACCGCGCCAGCCAAGGCCTAGCCGCGCTATGTACCGCCTTGTACAAGATTACTTTGGCCGGGCCTGGATGGTCCTGATCTTCCTGTTCCTCTACCTGCCGCTTTTGTTTATGGTGGTGTTCTCGTTTAACAGCAGCCGCCAAGATGCGGTGTTTACCGGTTTTTCCCTGCGCTGGTATGAGGCCTTGGGCCGGGACAACAAAATCGTCGAAGGCTTTTGGTTGTCCTTGCAGATTGCGCTGGCCACAGGCATTTTGTCGGCGGTGCTGGGTACGTTTGCCGCCTTTGTGCTGGTGCGCTACCTGCGCTTTACCGGGCGCACCCTGTTCTCGGGCATGGTGAACGCGCCCTTGGTGATGCCCGAAGTAGTAATCGGTCTGTCCTTGCTGCTGCTGATGGTCGGTATCCAAAACGTGTTTGGGTGGCCAGAGCGGGGCTTGCTCACCATCATCCTGGGCCACACGCTCTTGGGGATGGCCTATGCGATGGTGGTGGTGCAGTCGCGCCTGCTGGAAGTGGATCGCTCGATTGAAGAAGCCGCCATGGACCTGGGCGCACGCCCGGCGCAGGTGTTTTTTCTGGTGACGCTGCCCAATATCGCCCAGGCCATTGTGGCTGGGTTTTTGCTGTCATTTACCCTTTCGTTTGACGATGTGGTGATTTCCGAATTTCTGTCCGGCCCCGGCGTCAACACCTTGCCGCAAGTGATATTTGGATACGCTAGAAGAGGAATCAACCCGACCATTTACGCGGCCGCCACCTTACTTATCAGCGTCATTACCGTTGCCGTTATCGCCTACAGTATTTGGGTAGCACGCCAGGCGCGGCAGCGGGTGCAAGAGGCGCAGCAAGCGTTTTATGAAACTGCGGCGCGGGTGTAAGGTGTTTAAGCAATGCGGGTTTCTCGCGCAACTAGGCGCACGCACGGCCCGCTCGGGATTCCAAAGCGCATTACCATGGCAATCCTGCGCAGAAAGCGCAACCCCTGGCTTGCGTATGTTTTTGATTGTTGCAAAGGAGATGGTTGTGGCTACATCGCATGATTTCGCATACGGGCGTAAATGGGTCAAAAGCCCCTCGGTTGTTCCCTCCAGTGCCCAAGTAGCTACCTTGCATGCGCCCAAAGTCTTGGGTCATCGTGGGCGCCGCCTTGCCAAGCGCGCACACACCTCGTTCACAACGGGCCTGTAGAGCGCGCAGACACCAAAGCAGGAGGCAGGCGTGGCACAAACTGAACCTATAGCGCGCGATGCACCAGCGGCGCCGTTTTTACAAATTCAGCACATTGTCAAAAAGTTTGACGATGTGTTTGCGGTGGACGATGTCAGCCTAGACATCGCGCAGGGTGAGATTTTTGCCTTGCTCGGATCTTCGGGCTGCGGCAAATCTACCTTGCTGCGTATGTTGGCCGGGTTTGAGGTGCCGACCTCCGGCCACATACTGTTGGCCGGGCAGGATATCGTGGGTCTGGCGCCTTACGAGCGCCCCATCAATATGATGTTCCAAAGCTATGCGCTGTTTCCGCATCTGACGGTCTGGGAAAACGTGGCCTTTGGCCTCAAGCGCGATGGCATGCCCAAAGACCAGATTGAAGAGCGGGTAACGCAAATGCTGGATCTGGTGCAGCTCAAGCAATATGCCAAGCGCAAGCCGCATCAGCTATCGGGTGGCCAGCAGCAGCGCGTGGCGCTGGCGCGTAGCCTGGCCAAGCGCCCCAAGCTGCTTTTGCTGGACGAACCGCTAGGCGCTTTGGATGCCAAGCTGCGCCAGCGCACCCAACTGGAACTGGTGGACATCATCGAGCGCGTGGGGGTGACCTGTGTGATGGTGACGCATGACCAAGAAGAGGCGATGACCATGGCGACGCGGATTGGCGTCATGAGCGAAGGCAAGATTTTGCAAATCGGCAAGCCGGCCGAGATTTACGAAACGCCCAATTGCCTGTTTGTGGCCGACTTTATTGGCACCGTCAATATCTTCAAAGGCGCGGTGGAGGTCGATGAGGCTGACCACGTCATCATCGGCTCGGCCGATTGCAAGCACTATGTCAGCCACGGCATTACTGGCACCCAGGGCATGGATGTCCATGTGGCGGTGCGGCCCGAAAAAATGTCTATCCAAAGCGAGCCGGTCCCTGATGTGCAGCGCGAACTGGCCGCCGAAGTGGGCTACAACCTAGCGCAGGGCGTGATTACTGAATTGGCCTACCTGGGTAGCCTGACTACCTACCACGTCAAACTTGCCAGTGGCCTGGTTGTTAAGGTGACGCATACCAATGACGCGCGCCATGGCAGTTCGTCGCTGACCTGGGGTGACGCGGTCTATGTGTGGTGGTCCGGCAGCGACCTGGTGGTGCTCACGCGCTAAGGCCACGGGCAGCCCGTAAGATCGGTGCGCTGGGGGGCTGCAAGCGCTATGCCAAGCGCGGGCGCCTCAGCCTGTGGCAACCGGCCTTGTCGGATCACTGCACCACTCACTCCAACTGCCCGCAAACAATGCCGTGTTCCCTAGCCCGGCGATTTGCATAGCCAGGATATTGGGGATGGCAGTCACCCCGCTGCCGCAGTGGTGCACCACGGTCTCTATGCCGCGCGCGCCCAGCAGCGCCTCAAATTCAGCGCGCAGTTGCGTCGCTGGTTTGAACTTGCCGTTTGCATCCAGGTTCAGATTAAAGGGCCTGTTCAATGCGCCGGGAATATGTCCTGCGACCGGGTCCAGGGGCTCGACCTCGCCTTTAAAGCGCGGCGTGGCGCGTGCATCCACAATCGTTTGCGTTGCGCGCCCTAGGTTCTGCAGCACTTGCTCCGCTTGCATCAGCGTCACCAGCGATTCGCGTAGCGCAAAGTCTCCGGCTTGTTGCGCCGGTAGCGCCTGCATGGCACCACTTTCGGTGCTGCCGCCGGCCTCCGTCCAAGCGTTCAGCCCGCCGTCCAGCACCGCCACGGCATCGTGCCCCAGCCACTTGAGCATCCACCACAAGCGCCCACAAAAACTGGAACCCTGGCGGTCATAGACCACGGCCTGCATGCCCTGTCTAAAACCCACATCGCGCAGCCACTGGGCCATTGATGCCCGTGGCGGCAAAGGATGGCGCCCCCCACTTTGCGCGCCGGTAAGTTGCCTGTCTCCTTTGGCGCTGAGCGTGCGGTCAAGGTCCGCAAACATCGCGCCCGCAATATGGCTTTGCGCAAACATCTCGACCCCGGCTTCGCTGCGGGCTAGGTCGAAGCTGCAATCAAACACCATCAGCGGTGTCTTGGCTTGCTGCAGTTGCAAAAGTTGCTTGGCGGTAATCAGTGTGGTGTACATAACGTAAGCGGCAAACGCCGCAGTGAAGGTTTCTTGGGATGCTGACTTTGAGCTGTATTGCGGCTGGGAATTCTGTAACCCATGTACCTTAATGTTCTTCCGCCGGCGTATCGGGCAGCGCTCGGGCGCGCAGGGCGGTGGATAGGATGCCGCTGGCCAAAATGACCGCGATGCCGGCCCAGCCCAGCGGGGCGATGTGGTCGCCAAACAGCAGCAGGCTGTAGGCGCTGGCAAACACAATGCCAAAGTACTGCATGCTGGCCACCACCAGTGTGGCGCCTTTGCGGTAAGCGCGTGTCATGCACCATTGGCCCAGGGCGGCCAGTACGCCAATTGGTACCAGCCAGGCCGCGTCGTGGGGGCTGACCGCGCTCCAGGGCGTCATGTCGGTAAACATCATGCCCACTGCGCCCACCACGGCTGTGCCCACTGAAAAATAAAACACGGTACGTTCTTCAGGCTCACCTGCTTTACCCAGCGCCGTCACCTGCATATAGGCCAAGGCCGCGCCTATGCCCGACAGCAACCCGATTAGGCCTGCGAACAATTGGTCATGGTCAATAGTGGGGCGCAGCGTCATCACCACACCCACAAAGCCCAGCATCACGGTGCCCATGAGCGCGCCTTGTTTTTCGGCCTGTCCGTACAGCAGCGCCCCGCCCAGGATAAAGGCCGCCACCCAAACGCCGCTCATGTAGTTGAGTGTCATGGCGGTGGCTAAAGGCAAATGGGCAATCGCATAAAACCAGGAGCCCAGCGACAGCACGCCTACGCCGCTGCGCGTGAGGTGCATCATGGGCACTGGGGTGCGCAAACTAGCGCTGCGCGCTCGCACCACCACGGCCATAAAGATGACACTGACCAAGCCCCGGTAAAAAATGATTTCGAAGGTGGTGAAACTATTGGAGGCCGACTTCACGCCAACCGCCATAGTGGCAAACAGGAAGGAGGCCAATACCATCCACAGCGCCTGCCAGGCGCTGCCGCCGCTGCGGGCAAAACTCATGCAGCAGCCGCGCTCACATCGCCCATGCGCTTGCGGTACCACTCGTGGAAGTGCTGCATGCCGTCTTCCATCGGGCTTTGGTAAGGACCCACCTCATTGTCGCCACGCGCCAGCAAGGCTTTGCGCCCGGCGTCCATGCGTTCGGCGATCTCGTCGTCTTCGACACAAGTCTCCATATAGGCCGCTTGCTGCGCCTCGACAAATTCGCGCTCGAAGGCAGCTATTTCTTCGGGGTAGAAAAACTCCACCATATTGAGGGTTTTGTCCACGCCCAGCGGTTGCAAGGTCGATACGGTTAGGACATGCGGATACCACTCGACCATGATGTGTGGATACAGCGTCAGCCAAATTGCGCCATAAGGTGGGGGTACACCGTTACGGTAATTGAGTACCGCGTTTTGCCAGCGCTCATACACCGGCGAGCCGCCGCTGGCGTCCGATGAACCCAGACGGCTGCCCGGGCCAACGGTTTGCACTGAATAGTTATCTTTGAATTCCCAGCGCAAATCGTCGCAGGTCACAAAATTACCCAGGCCGGGGTGGAAGGGGCCTACGTGGTAGTCCTCCAGATACACCTCTATAAAGGTCTTCCAGTTGTAGTTGCACACATGCATTTCCACCCGGTCGCGCACGTAGCCGCCAAAGTCCAGGTCGGCGCGCGGTCCCAGGCCGGCCATTTGCTCGGCTACGTTGGCGCCACCGCCTTCAAACAAGAGGCCGTTCCATTCTTGCAAGGGGTAGTTGTTGAGGTTCAGACAGGGGTCGGCGGCAAAGTGGGGTGCGCCGATGAGCTTGCCTGCGGGTAAGCCCCCCTGGTGGTTACTGCCGCTGTAAGTCCAGCGGTGCAGGGGGCAGACGATGTTGCCACCTGCGCTGCCCGCGCCATGGAGCAAAGAGCCCTGGCCTTTAAGCATCACGGCCTGGCGGTGGCGGCACACATTGGAGATGAGTTCAATGCCTTGGGCATTGCGCACCAGGGCACGGCCTTCTTGTTCCTGGGGCAGGGCGTAGTAGTCGCCGACTTCAGGAACGCTGAGTGCATGGCCTACATAGCGTGTCCCTGGCTTGAAAAGGCTCCCCATCTCGCGCGCGAAAAGCGACGGATCAAAGTAGCTTGATACGGGGAGTTGGCTCAGGGCCGGCTGCAGTTGAAGACTTAAATCAGACATGGTGGACCTGACCTAAAGACTCCCCACAGGGAGGG
>CANJXV010000113.1 GCA_947478935.1 Comamonadaceae bacterium | reverse complement strand
TTGCCAATAAGGGCGAAAAGTAGCGCAGCACCATCGCCGGGCCAATTGTGTTGATCAAAAAGGCTTGCATCAAATGATCAGGATTGAGGCTGCTGAGCGCTTTCTCCGGGCCTATCCCATTGATCGCCATCGCACCGGTAGCGTCGATGATTATTTGATAGGGGCCCATTGCGCTGGATAAAGTCGCCTGGATACGAATGGATTCTTCATTTCTAAGATCAAACCCACTTTGCGAACCGCGGGAAACAAGTTCCACATGCGTGCACTGAGGGTCTGCATAAAACGCTTGTGCAAAAGCACCGCCAATCGCCCCGCCCGAACCGATCACTAGCGCCTTGTATTCGTTCGTAGCGAAATCTGTCATGCAGCCTTTTTTGCATAGGCCGTGCACCACCCTTTAGCGGCTACTTGCTTTCCGGCAAAAAGCGGGCAAGCTCCCGCTGCAGCGCCGGGAGCTCCTTGAAACAATGCGCAATTTGCGCAGGCCTGACCCGCCGCAAACTTGGTTTGCTTCGCTTTGTCTATCTTTGTCGCATCAGCCTTATACCCAAGCGAACTGGCCTGTGCGTCATTTTCGGCGACCATCGCTTGTGCACTTGAGTTGCCGGTCAGGCCTATCGCTAGGCATCCGGTTACCGTTTGAAGAAGAAATATTCTCCTTTTTTTGTCGGTTTGGGTCATGATGATGTTTTCCTTTGATAAAAAATAAAAAAAGGGTATGGGGAAATCAGAAATTGATAGCTAATTAAATATTCTTTGCAACTTTGGGCGAACAACTAAAAATCTCGTATATCCGAATTCCAATACATTCAAAACGAAGGGAATCTGCGCTAACTTGGCAAGACCCCTCCAGCGCGGTAGCTGCTCCCAAAGGTGAACGAAGGCGGCGGCTCCGCAGACCAGTTCACCGCTTGGCTTGATCACATGAAATCGCTGCATCAGCACATCTCTGCTTTGACCGGGAGGACCTACAAACGTTGGAGCAGAGACGTCAACCCAGCATATTGCACCTACTGAATCCATGGTTTTGTAATGACTTATTTCACGGCTGCAAATAGGACAAGAGCCGTCATACAGGACCGTCGTGGGCGAGGGCGTCGCGTGCATTAGTAAGCAGTCTCTGTTTGTTGATCTTCAAACGTATCTTCGTGCCTGTGAGTAATTCTTTTCGGCGCTATATTTTCTTCAAAGAGGATTGGACCTTTGTAGGTGAAAGTTGCTTGCGACAACAACGCTTCTGAGCAATCTCGCTGTTCAATGTGCAAATTTACCAACGTCAATCGGCATTCGCGAATAGTTTTTTTAAGACGTGAAAAAAGCTTCACCATTTGTTGCTCGTCTTCAACTTCGTGGATCCACTGCCAAGCCTCACCTGCCGGGACCTTCCTGGCTTTCCCGGTCTTATTCCACAGCATGTATGAAATTTTCATACTAATTCCTTAAACGTGCGCGGTACGCACGAACTTCGCCAGATCAAACACCCAACTCGGTGCTATGGGGGGGCCAAACCGTTGTAAAGGCTTTAGACGAAAACCTGCGTTAGTTCTTTCAAATTGCTGATCGTCAATTTCATGCGCACGAAGATGTTGCAGTACATCCATCAAGGGGTAGTCCTCTAAGTATTCACGTACCCTTTGGTCTAATTGCGTCGCTAGCGCAAGGGTCGCATCGCCCTCCGGGCTTTGATGAACATCGGCCTCAGGTGGCTTGATACCATCAAAACACGATACAACGTCCCAGACTGAGATTTGACTCACATGACGTTGAAGTTGGTAGCCACCACCAGGGCCTCGGTGGGAGTGAAGCAAGCCCCCGGTCTTTAAACGCTTGACAACGATTTCTGTACTCGATAAGCACAGCCCGAGTTGCCTGGCCAGCCTGGTCGTTGGCATTGGACCTAGCCTCGAAGAGGCGGCAATGAGCCCTACTGCGTTGAGCCCTTGACTTACTTGGATGCTGATATTCATAGCGATTGAATAGATATAAACTCTTCAAATTTACAGCAAAAATCGAATTCATGGTAATATTTCAGCATAAATCGTTATTTATCTATTCAAAAACTACTCATATTTCAGCATGCACAACAACAATGATCCATTCAGTCCGGTACATAAGATCGGCGCAGTTTCTAATTTGAGTGGAGTTCCTTCCCCAACTTTGCGCGTTTGGGAACTCCGGTACGGTACCTTCGCACCCCACAAATCTCAAGGTCAACACCGCCTTTACACCGATGATGATGTGCTTAGGGCGACCTTGCTGAGGCGACTCACGGAGCGAGGACATGCGATTAGCGGTCTTGCCAACTTGTCCGCGCAAGACTTGAATGCCCTGTTGATGCAAGGGCAGGATGCGAGTCGAATACGCACCGACGCGCGCCTCGTTGGACAGCCCGCATCAATGGCGATCGTTGGCGTGTCTTTGGCTAGCCGTATCGAATCGAAAAAATTCACCCTAAGCTTTATTGAAAAAGACTTAAAGATAACGAACATCTTTACCGATCTGTCACATGCTCTTGGATCGGCATTTGAACGGCAAGTCCCGTTTTTGTTGGTAAAGGTAAATTCACTGCATGCGGGCATGCAAGTTGACATACATAGATTGGCTCAGAATTGCAAAGCGACTCAAGTGATTGTTTTGTATAACTTTGGCCAAGAGAAAGTTATCGAAGTAATGAAACGCTCCGGGATGATTGTTAGAAAAGAACCTATGTCGGATTCAGACTTGGCAGATTTGATTAATTCTGCCCTCGTTATGGGTACTGAAAAAGAATCCACTGGCTTGGTTGTTGGAAGTCTGATACCACCTAGGAAATACAGTGAAACGACGCTGACTCGCGTAGCCAATATTTCCACCAATGTGCTTTGTGAGTGTCCGCGGCATGTTGCAGAAATAATTACCCAATTAGCAAATTTTGAGCAGTACAGCCACGAATGCTTAAATAAGTCTACCGACGATGCGCATCTGCATGCTTATCTTAGTTCGGTTTCAGGTTCTGCACGTGCTCTATTTGAGAGTGCCTTAGAGATGGTGGCACATCACGAGGGTATAGTGCTTCAAGACAATGCGTCGGAATAAATCTGACGTAGCTTTGCCTTCAAAATTTCCTAAACGTATATGTTTTGATGAAAGCCATAAAGAGGATTCTCATGAGCAACGACGATACAAGATGCTGCGGAACCGGTACCTGCATCATCAATGCTTCAGGTGATTGTTGGTGCGGACAGCGGTGGGATGGCGAAAAAATGTGTTTTCCAAAGGCTACCATGCAAGATCGAAATCCATTGGAGAGAAATGTGGATGGATTCGTTGATGACGCCTCCAGCTCCGTGTCTAATCTGGATGAACTCCAATAAAACCTTGAGCCATGAAAAAAAGTACATCGATATCTGTACTTCTTATGGTGATTTTTGCCGTTGGTGCATCACATGTGGGCTGGACGACACTTGACAATGGTACTTTGCTGAGTCTGGACGGAAGGCGAATTGATGTCCTGGGAATCGCGAAAGATAGATTCACAAAACTAAGTCGCAACTGTGATAGCGTCTCACGTATGAAGCCAGAAGATAATGCCTATCAATCAGCCATCAGACTGATCATTGAATACAGTCCACCACACTCGCAATCCGTTCAACTTGCTAGCGTTTGGGGAGCCGGAAAATGGACTCTAGCCGAGGCGGAATTCGGCGATTTGTTACCTGCTGTTGTGTTGATCGACAATTCTGAAGGAGAACCAAGAATCGTTGGCAATGCAATTTGGAGTGGCTACACACATCCATGGAAGGCGGCGCCTTTTATTCGAGATTACATCTCAAGACAGGCGCCTGATGTGCCTTTGTCCCTCTTGGCTTGCTTTGATCCGCAATCGCGCGCGTTTATGTGAAAAAACCATGCTATCTACTGACCAAAAAACTCCCTCCGTAGCGCGACTCCTAGGGTATGCGGGCCTGGCGCCGTTTATCGCTTTGACTACACTTAGTTTTTTCGTTTCGTCTGCGCACAAACCCGCGGTCATGTTTAGCTTATTGGCCTATGGCGGCACGATCATTAGTTTTCTGGGTGCGATTCATTGGGGCTTTGCTATGCTTGATGCGCGGCCCTCTAGATCGGCGCTGCTCTGGGGAGTATGTCCAAGCCTGCTCGCTTGGATTAGTTTGTTGTTGCAGGTCGAACCCGGGCTTTTATTAGTCGCGTTTGTGCTACTCGCGTGCCTAGTCGTGGATTACAAAACATACCCACTCTATGGTCTCGATCATTGGCTGCCGATGCGATTGCATTTGTCTATTGTGGCAGTGGTGTTTACCGGCTTGCCAGCGCTGCTCGGTCTATCCGGACTTGCTTTAGAGCATCTTTAAGCATCTTGGTTTACGCATGGAACTATTGCCCCCGGGGCACAAGGTGTTTGTGGTACGCCTTAGACGCAAAGTAGCCATTACGGTCGACGTCTATTTGGTTTTTTCAACGTGCGTCAGGCGATGCAGCACCTGTTGCCCCGATTGTGCAATGGTCTGCATGCTCGCTTCCAGCAGAGCCATTTCTCTTAGTGATTGTGCTAGCGCACGGTATTGGGCAGATTGCCCCTGCACCGCACCCTCTGCAATGCGAGATGACTCTTCGCGCAAACCATCAACGGTCTGTTCCAGATCACGGTTCAAGCTACCCAGGCGACCGCTCGCGTCCACCACTTTGCTCAAGATCTGATCCAGATCGCTCACCACAACGGTAATGCGGTCCAAAAAGTGGTTTAAATCTTGCGCCAGCTCACCGAACTCATCGGCACCATTGACCTTGGCTCTAGGTGACAAGTCCATCAGACCTCGGGCCAACTGCGATACGGTACTTCGCAACGATAAGAGCGGCGCCATTCGAACCTTAAGCAGGAAGAAAAGCAGAATTGTGTGAACCAAAATCTTGAGACTTAATGCACCTGCCGTTAGCTTTACCTCAGCCCACCATGCGGCCTCCCTAAGTGCTAGGTAGCTGCCGACCTTGACGGTACCCAATACATCGTTCACGTTGGCTTTGACGTGACAATTAAGGCAAAACTGCTCTGCGGTGAGATTAACCGCCGCCTCTAGATGGGGTCCGGCTTTCCAGGTCGGCTGCAACCCTTTTGCATCTATCTTGAAGGACTGCTTCATAGACTCCACAGTCACTTCAGACGGAATAACAGCGATAGAAAGCCCCAAATCATCGTAGTTACGATTCAGTATGGGGTACACCGTTTGAGCGGCCAACGGCCCACCCGAATTGAGCATGATGGACTTCACATCGTTAGCTAATTGCTGTGCGGCCTGATCTACACGGGTCTGTTCCTTGATGGCAAAGTCGTAGCGCATGAGCGCATAACGAATACCCATTTCAACCGTTGCCACCAACAATAGCAAGAGAAAAAAGTCCCGAATCATGTGAAACATGAAGGACTGCTCAAAAGGGCTATTTAACTTTTCTGCGGCAGCCATATTTCTCCATTCAATGAAAGTGACCGATTGCTAGAACTCGTCAACGAATTATGGATAATGAATTCACCGAAGTAAGGGAATCAATGGCATATTTTTTCGCCAACACTCGCCTTTGCATCGCAGGAATTTCTGATTGCTAAATCTCATTCCGATTATTCCTGGAAGCCAAGCCTTTTAGCCTGCATAGAGCACTACTATTTGGCAAGCGTACGTCACTACCAAGGTTTTCCTGTTCATACCAAGCGCAAAGAATTGGCTCTGCGAACATGGCCAAGTGGGTAACATGCATTAGCTACCATGGCCCTTAATGTAGGTCTCCAAAAACTTAATTTGGCTACCTTGAAGCTCGATCACGTTTTTCACAATATCGCCAATCGATACGACGCCAATAACTTTCTGTTGGTCTAAAACAGGTAAGTGTCTAATGTGCTTATGAACCATGATTGCCATGCATTCGTCCAAAGTGTTCGAGAGCGTAACGGTTACGGGGTTGGGACTCATAATCTCCGAAGCGGGGGTTAGTTTCGGATCGCGACGGGACAATAAAACCTTGATCGCACAATCACCTTGAGAAACAATACCGACCAATTGCTCGTCATCAATTACAAGAATTGCTCGAACTCTTTTGTCACGCATCAGTTTTAATGCATCCTCGGTTGAGTCTGATGAGCGAACAGAAATGATCGCACTATTTTTTGGGTCAATACATTGTTTTACGGTTGTCATAAGATTGCTTCTGATAGGAATTGCGATGAGACTTCAAGTTTACATGGGTCAATACCCAAACTTTAAATTCAGCGTATTTAAAATATGTCAAAAAATTATATTTTGAGTGGTACGCTTTAACTTTCCTTCCTAAAGAATTTAAACAAATCCTTCAATCCAATGGGCATTCACGATTCCGCATCGTTAACAAAAGCGCGAGATCAATGGCGCTGGCGGGGAGTGGAGCGCCCACCGTTTGCCGATATTCCAGCGCCAGGTCAGGTTTCGGTGTGGGATTTTCCGCGTCCACCGGAGATCGTTCCCGAGGCCCGCGAAATCCTTGTGCATTGGGGTGACAACCTGGTGGCCAGGACGCGCTGCGCCTGGGCGGTCCGAGAAACATCCCACCCGCCCACGTTCTACCTGCCACTGGCCGATGTAGATCGCACACTTTTACGTGGCGTAGCGGGCGGCTCATTTTGCGAATGGAAAGGCCCTGCGCATTATTGGGATCTGGTTGACGGCAAACGTCGCTTAGCGCAGGTGGCCTGGAGCTATCCAAAACCCTTGGCAGGTGCAGAGGTGCTTGCAGAGTGCATTGCCTTTTACGCGCATGGACTTGACTGTAGCGTGGGCGGTGCAAAGGTCGCTGCACAACCTGGAGGTTTCTACGGCGGATGGGTAACGCCAGACCTCGCTGGGCCATTCAAGGGTGACCCGGGTAGCAGTGGTTGGTAGCGATAGTCGTCCTCAGGCGTACGGAACTTTTTCAACGCTAAATGGTTTCTTGCAGCCGTGGAGGAAAGATCGGCGTTTTCCTTTAGATTTTTAGGCCAGAAAAAACGTCGCCGTTAACGTGCCTATTTTGCCTCGGCAATAGCTTTCTTGAGGTCCCGATATTCCTCGCATGAAAAAGCGCATATCTTGTCCAAACTAGCAAGATGTTCTTTGGCTTTTTCCAACTGACCCATCTGAACGTAGGCGATCCCAATGTACTCATGCGCCCCCCGATGTTTTGGATCCAAGGTAAGCGCTTGCTTGTAGGCGATAAGCGACTCATCGTATTTTTTTAGGTTGCGTAAGCTGTAGCCCAGAAGATTAAAGCCGTCCGCGTTTCGCGGGTTGCTGGTGGTGTAAGGCTCCAGCACGGCTTGGGCTGTAGCCCAGTCTTTACGGGCGATGGCGGCCTTGGCTTTTTCAAGTTCGACGTCCCGCGGGCTGGGTGCGCTGGTATCTGCGGCAAATACCATGGTGCTAAGAAACAAGCTGACAATGATTATGAAGCGATGGATGTACATAGCAGTCTTTCTTTAGATGAGGGCTGTACGTCCTTCGAACTATATCGGATTTATTGCCTACTTGTCATTTGCGACACAAAGTAACGGCGCCATTCAGAGTCCGACACAGCATGCTGTGGTGCCACCCGAATTTTTATAAAAAACTGCGAATCTCTCAAGTAGATTACTTGCCTACGACAGCATTGCCCCGTTCCGCCCAAAGAAAAGTGACACCCACACCAGCTATTGCGAGGATTGTGCGATAAATCTTGTGAATCATCACGACGCTTGTCTATGACAATATGTGCTCTTTAGGCGAACAGGTCGCCCTGAAGGGACTGTGTTTCTGGTGTACGGGGCGCTTTAGCGTTGCGCCTCTGACCCGAGGCCGGCAGCCCGCTCTTTCGCGAACCATGCCGATTCTGCACATCCGCCGCCTCTATCTTGGCCTGCGGTGTTTTGCGCAGACCATACATTCTGTCTTTAGCGGCTCTCATGGCTGCCTT
>CANJXV010000112.1 GCA_947478935.1 Comamonadaceae bacterium | reverse complement strand
GCAAGGAATGGACTTATGTTCGGGAGTGCCTGGACTCGACTTTTGTGTCTTCCGTCGGCGCCTTTGTCGACCGGTTTGAAGCGGATTTGGCGCGCTACACCGGCGCTAAGCACGCTATTGCAGTGTCCAACGGAACAGCCGCCTTGCATGTGGCTTTGCTATTGGCAGGTGTGCAAACTGACGACGAGGTGTTGGTGCCAGCGCTGACCTTTGTAGCGACAGCCAACGCGGTGCGCTATTGCCAGGCAAGCCCGCATTTTGTGGATAGCGAAGCGCGTACCCTGGGCGTGGACGCCCTGCGCCTGGATGCCTATTTGGGCGAAATCAGCACACAGCGGGAAGGCCAGTGTGTCAACCTGGCCACGGGCAAAGTCATCCGCGCGCTGATTGTGATGCATGTTTTTGGGCACCCCTGCGAGCTCGACGCATTGATGAAAGTCGCCGATAAACACCACATAGCACTGGTTGAAGATGCGGCAGAGGCGCTGGGCAGTTGGTACGGCCAAGGCCATGTGGGCACCTTTGGGCTGCTGGGGGCGCTGAGCTTTAACGGCAACAAAATCATCACGACCGGTGGCGGCGGCGCCATATTGACCAATGACACCGCATTGGCCAAACGTGCCAAGCATCTGACCACCACCGCCAAGTTGCCGCACCGCTGGGCCTACGAACACGACGAAGTGGGCTTTAATTACCGAATGCCCAACTTGAATGCCGCGCTGGGCTGCGCGCAGCTTGAAATGATGCCCCGCTTTCTATCCCAAAAGCGCGCGCTGCATACGCGCTACGCTGAGCAGTTTCAAAAGGTCCAGGGCGTGCGTCTCATGTCAGAGCCCTTGGGTTGCACGAGCAATTATTGGTTGCAGGCCCTGCAGCTGGAGCAGGCCGAGGCTGGCAACCGAGACCACCTTTTGGACGCGTTGAACGCCGCAGGTATTGCAGCACGTCCGGTTTGGAAGCTGATGCACCAGCTTCAACCATTTGAAGCCTGCCCGCGCATGGACCTGCGCAAGGCGCAAGCCCTGGAGCAGCAGCTGATTAATATCCCCAGTAGCGCTAATCTTGGAGCGCTTGAATCTGTGGACGATCTGCCATGAGCGCTAAAAATTTGCTTTTGGTGGGTGCCGGTGGACATGCATGCGCCTGCATTGATGTGCTTGAGGCACAGGGTCAGTTTGTGCTGCGAGGCTTGATCGGCTTGACCCAAGAAATTGGCACACAACAACTAGGCTACGCGGTAGTTGGGGCAGACACCGATTTATCCGAACTGCGCAGCACCAACCCCTACGCATTGGTAGGCATAGGCCAAATAGCAGATTGCGCGCCGCGCATCAGCGCCTATGAGCGGCTTTGCGCACTAGGATTTGAACTGCCCACCGTAGTATCGCCCCATGCCTACGTATCGCGCCACGCGAATATTGGGCCAGGTACGATTGTTATGCATGGCGCGGTAGTGAACGCCGGTGCCCGTATCGGTGCTAATTGCGTTATCAATACCCACGCAATCATCGAACACGATGTCAGCATAGGAGACCACTGCCACATTTCTACCAGCACGGTCATAAACGGCGCGGTGCAAATCGGGCATAACTGTTTTGTCGGTAGTGCCAGTGCGCTCAGAGAAGGCATCAGCGTAGGCGATGGGGCTTTCATTGCGATGGGTCTGACTGTGCGCCACGACATTAGCGCTGGCAACCGTTACATTGGGTAAACACAAGTATGAACACCAAAACACTCATCATTGCTGAGGCAGGCGTTAACCATAACGGCGATATCGGCATGGCAAAACAGCTCATCGAGGCAGCCGCAGCAGCGGGGGCTGATTTAGTAAAGTTTCAAACCTTTCAAGCTGATCGCTTGGTGACCCGCTCCGCGCTCAAGGCTGATTACCAGGTCAAGGCGACCGGCGCTGACGAATCGCAGCACGCTATGTTGCGCAAACTCGAGCTAAGCGAAGCCATGCACCAAACGCTGCTTGCGCACTGCAAAGCATGTGGTATTGGATTCTTTTCTACGGCGTTTGATATTGAAAGTATTGATTTTTTGGCGACCATGCAACCGCCTTTTTACAAAATTCCTTCAGGTGAGATTACCAATTTGCCCTATTTACGCCATATCGCAAAACAAGGCACACCGATTATTCTTTCAACTGGTATGTCCACCCTGGGCGATATCGAAGCCGCCCTGAACGCACTGGAAAAGGCAGGCGCACAACGGGAAAAAATCAGCGTGCTGCACTGTACGACTGAATACCCAACCCCGATGGCGGAGGTCAATTTACGCGCTATGCAATCGATTGGTACGGCGTTTAATGTAACGGTGGGGTATTCCGACCATACCGTGGGTATTGAGGTGGCCATCGCAGCCGTGGCGCTTGGCGCACGGGTAATCGAGAAACACTTCACGCTGGACCGGAATTTACCTGGCCCAGACCATAAGGCCAGCCTGGAGCCTGCAGAACTGAGCGCAATGGTTCAGGCGATCCGCAATATTGAAGTGGCGCTGGGTGATGGTGTCAAGCGATTGACGCCGAGTGAGAGACGTAATCAGCCGATTGGACGTAAATCGATCGTGGCGGCAAAAGAAATAAAGCCTGGGGACGTATTTTCAACGCTGACCCTGACTTGCAAACGACCTGGCACCGGCATTTCTCCGATGGAATGGGATAATTTTATAGGATCGAAGGCGCGTCAACATTTTAAGCCCGACCAGAATATTGATAAATGATATTAACCAGAAAACTTAAGGAAAATAAATGCAGCAGTTAAATACAGAATCAAAGATTAATGGAGAGTTTTATGCAAGATCAACGGATGAGCACCTCAGAACAGAGCGCTTACTAGAAATAACCAAGGAACTACTTCCAAACCTCGGCCCGCAATGGAATGGACACAACTTAGTCACGCTGAAGCGACATGCAATCAGCAGAGTTTTATATTACAATAATTTGTATCAAAAAATAATTGATATTCCTGGCGTGATATGCGAATTTGGAGTGCAATGGGGAGCCACTATGGCGCAACTCATTAACCTGCGCGGAATGTATGAACCATTTAATATTAGTCGGAAAATTAATGGTTTCGATACCTTTGAAGGCTTTCCAGTAATTGATAGAAATGATGCAATTGAAGCAAAAGTAGGTGATTATGCGACCTCAAAAAATTATGAAGTAATACTTGAAGAGATTTTGGCACTGCACGAATCATTTTGCCCAAACGCTCACTTGAAGAAATTCGAACTAATCAAGGGAGATGCATCAGTGACGATCGATGGTTGGTTGTCCGCAAACCCTCATGCGATTATTTCAATGGCTATATTTGACATGGATATTTACAAGCCAACGAAGGATGTGTTAGAAAAAATTATTCCGAGACTAACCAAGGGTTCTTTACTAGTTTTTGATGAGTTGAGTAATGAGTTTTGGCCTGGGGAAACAATCGCAGTTAATGAAGTCCTTGGCCTAAATAACTTATCATTGAGACGCTTCCCGCACCAAACAACATGCGCTTGGGCGGTTTACGGGGATTAAACTTGCTGAATAATATCATTGATACTAACGATATTTCTAATGCCAAAATTTGCCAGATGGAAGTTTGGTGAAAATCAAATCTCGAATGATCTCCACTTGAACATCTGTTAATTGAGAGTGACACGGCAGAATCAGTGATTTTTCATATGCTGGATCTAAGTTATTCAAGTTAAAGTCGAAGTGATTGATGGGCGCACGAATTTCAAACGTCTGCAACATATTTTGAATTTCTTGCAAGAATTTTAGGGGGCCTTTAATCGGAATTGCATATGGGCAATAAGTGGTAACCCAACACTTTGGTAATATTTCTGCTGGCCCAAACTTTTCGGCGAAATATGAATATATACTTTTTCTTCTAATTAGTTCTCGCTCGATATTTTTCTCATGTATGGCGATAGAAGTGTCCAAAGCTTTTGGATAGCTTGAATAAACCGAAAATGTCATTTTTCTAATACGCGAGAAAGGGTCACTCTTATCGAAGTTCTTTGAATGCACCAAAAACTCGTCCACGACTTTGAATAAATTCAATAAAATAGAGGATTCAAAATTTTTAGAAAATGAATTTAACCAGAAACTAAAATCAAGATCATTCGTATCTATGCCGCCAAGTAGCATGCAGAAGTGAAATTTATTGAAACTGAAGATTGAATAATGATATTCTCTTTGAGTTTCATTAAGTACAGGGCCCTCAATCCGATGCGCACAATCCTCAATGATTATTGATTGCTCAGATCTCATTGAAGATATATATTTTTTTATATCTTGAGAGAAACCATATTGATGGTACATCATATATATATCATGCGGGATTTCTGGGCTTGTTGACGGAATCGCCGATCCTGCGATTTCTTGGTACACGGGCGAACCAACCCATTTAGGAATAAATACACTTCCATTTTTATCTTTAATTCGTCCTCTAAACTTAAAGTATTCAATCAGCAAAGATATAGCAGATTTCCCAGAATTTAAATATGTTAATCTAGGCTGGAACATAGATTGACTTCTTAATCCGGTCGCTAGCTTGCTGAGTTGCGGTGCTGGCTCAAGTGTTATCATTTCAATTTCTTTGCGTGAATCATCCAATGGGCATTCCGGGAAGTCATGTTTCCGTAAGTCCATTCGTCATAGTTGACTTCCATGAAGTCGAATTGCTCGTATGCGCTGGTTATTTCCGAAATATCTAGATAAGTAATGTGCGTCTCGTAAACAACTTTAGGTATTCCAGGTTTGAAGTAAACCTCACAATTAGAAACTAGTTCTCCTAATTGATACGTAGTGTCATTTCTATGCTTTGTAATTGAAAAAAACTGTCCGCCAACAGATAGAATCTTATGTAGCTTACCTATTGTTGTTATTAATTCACTATGTCTTAAGTGTTGTAATGTAGAGATATCAATAATAATATCGAATTGTTCTAGTGCGCAATCTAAGATATTTTCCACAATTCCTAAGGCTTTATATCCATTACTATTCAACGCCATCAATGTTTTTTTTATAGCTTCTTGAGATATATCAATCACCGTTAAGTCAAACCCAAGACTCGCGAGATAGACTGAATTTCTGCCGGAACCCGGTCCAATCTCCAACACTCTCAATTTTTGCGTGTGAAGTTGATTGCTTCTGATGAATCTGACGAGGTGCTCCGATGGCCATATAGAGTCAGTCCGTGCCGCATAATCGTCCCAGCTCCTTTTTAGTGACTCTGAATCCACGGTTTTCCTCCTAGAATAAGTAGCACATTTAGCAATTTATTGCTCATATTTTGCACCAATTCTTTGTTGCGTTAGAACTGAAATGCTAGCCTCGATCCATCAACCGGTTTACCTCCCCTGGCAGCCATACTTCGGCAAAATAGCGAGCAGCGACGTTTTCGTTTTTTTGGATGACGTCCAGTACCCGGGCGGCAAAGGCTTTTTCAACCGGAATTGCATCAAGGGCGCGAACGGCAGCATTTTGTTAACCGCTCCTGTCACCGGAAGAAGCGAACGTCTTAGCGTGAAAGACCAAGCCTTGAGCGCTGGCGTCGATTGGCAAAAGAAGCATTGGAAATCTATCGCTACTAGCTACGCAAAGGCCAAATTTTTCTCCGAGTATTCTCCACCTATCCAAAGCTTTTTTCTCGATCAAGAGTGGCTTCAATTTTCCGACATGGCCGTCGCATTCATTAAATTGATGTGTGGCTTGATGCATATTGAAACGCGTATTTATCTTGCGTCCGAATTGGTGGCAACGCCACGGTCCGGCCTTGACCACATCCTAGAATTACTGGATGCCTGCGGAGCAGACGCTTATTTAAGCGGTACGGGCGAGGGAAGCATGCGCTACATGGATGCTGATTCTTATAAAGCAAAAGGTGTTGCACTTCATTGGCATGGTTACGCCCAGCGACCCTACCCTCAACTATGGGGCATCTATGTGCCTGATCTGTGCATACTCGATCTTTTGTTCAATCTAGGACCCCAGGCACTAGAAGAATTGTTGAGTTGCTCCAGCATAAGGGCGCACGATGTTTAATGCGCAAGACACAGCTGCTAAGAGGCGGGTAAAAGTGCTCGCGCTTACAGCCATCCGTTCAGAGTACGATCTTTTGTATCCCCTGATGCGTGGTCTGCAGGCAGAACCTGACTTTGAAGTCGGTTTTATAGTTGCAGGCGCACACCTCACGGCATTGCATGATCATTCGGTTCGCCTGATAGAGGCCGATGGGTTCCCTATAGTCGCAAAAATCGAAAATTTTCAATTCATTGAAAGCGGCAACACGGTAAAGAGCCGCGTGAAATCTGCAGCCCGCTTGCTTGATGGCTTGTCCGATGCGCTCACCTCCGCCAATCCTAATTTTTTGGTCTATCTTGGTGATCGAGAAGAGCCCTTGATGGCCGCCGTTGCGTGTAATTATTTGGGCATTCCTTCGATTCACATCGCCGGCGGTGATAACGCCCATCCTGTTGGTGGAGATGTCGATGAAGAAGCCCGCCATGCCACCACCAAGCTGAGCCATGTCCACTTGACCATGACCGAAGCCCACACCACGCGTATTCTGCAAATGGGCGAAGAGCCATGGCGAATCAAGACAGTTGGCAACCCGGGGTTAGACCGCTTGCGCACCGAGCCCGAGGTCACCAGCGAGGACATGATGACCGCCCTGGGACCTGAGGCTAATGGGAAATACATTGTGCTCGTTTACCATGCCGTGAGTTCGGCAGTGGGCCAAGCTCCGGATGAACTGCGTACCGCGATGGAGGAATGTATCGCCACGGGCCACTATGTATTCATTGGCGCCCCAAACAACGACCCGGGTTATGCGGATTTAATGCGGATCACCGAGTCCTTTAGGGAACATGAGCGTGTGCACATTTACAAAAATCTCCCGCGCTCCATTTTCGCGACCATGTTAAAACGCGCCCAAGCCATCGTCGGCAATTCTTCGCTTGGGCTGCTGGAGGCTGGATTCATTGGGGTGCCGGCGATCAATGTGGGTGAGCGCCAGCGTGATCGCTTGGCTGGGATCAACGTGCAGTTTGTTGACGGAAATTCAGTTGATATCCGTTCGGCGCTTCAGACGGCTCTTTTTGATACCGCTTATCGAGAAAACGTACGTCGCGCTGAATGCATTTATGGCGATGGCTTTATGGTCGATCGATCCATACAGTTTATCAAGAGCCTGCCAGACAGAAACTCGCTATTGGCAAAGCGCATAAGCTATTAAAGGATTTACGATGACCACGCGCACACTCATCGCAGCACCGCATCCAGATGATGAGGTATTGGGTGCAGGCGGTACCTTATTGCGGCGAAAAGCTCAAGGCGGACAAACTGCCTGGTTGCTTATGACTTGTATGGATATTGAACATGGTTGGACGCAAAGCCAAATTGACAGCAAGGCGTCGCAAATTGCCGCGATTGCGAGGCACTTTGAATTTGACGCGGTGTATGAATTGAAGTTGCCGACCACGCACTTAGACACAATCCCAATGCATCACATCATAGAAAAAGTCGCGGCTGTGATAAAAGCCTTTGTACCCACCGAGGTACTGATTCCTCATAGCTCGGATATTCACACAGACCATCACGTGACTTTTAATGCGGTCGGGGCCTGCACAAAATGGTTTCGTTATCCTTCCATTGAACGTGTGATGGCATACGAAACATTATCGGAAACAGAATTCGGTTTGGACCCGTTCAATACATTTCGCCCTAACGTTTACATCGACATCAGCGCGCACCTCGATGCCAAGCTAGCTGCATTGCAAATCTACAGTGCAGAGCTTGGCGCCTTCCCTTTCCCCCGCAGCGCAGAAGCGGTGAAGGCCTTGGCTATGGTACGGGGCAGCGCGGCGGGCTTTCATGCTGCAGAGGCCTTCGAGCTGCTGCGCGAAAGGTCCTAGGCCATGAGCACGACAGAGCAACTTTGGCGTCGCGCGGTATTGCGTGAACACGTC
>CANJXV010000111.1 GCA_947478935.1 Comamonadaceae bacterium | reverse complement strand
AGTGCGAGCGTGGCATTGACCTTGAGTGCCGAGATCAGGAACGGTAAGGCCGTAGGCAGGCGCAGCGACCACAGCGTGCGCCAGTAACTCGCGGCGTAGCTGTACATCAGCTCGCGCTCAAGGCGGTCTGCCGCGCGCAGGCCGGCCAGGGTGGAGACCAGCATGGGGAAGAAGGTCATCAGCACCACCACTGCCGCTTTGGAAGGCCATTCAAAGCCAAACCACATAACGGCAATCGGCGCCACGCCGACCAACGGAATGGTGCTGGTGAGGGACGCCAGCGGCAGCAGGCCGCGCTGCAAAAACGGCATGCGATCAATAGCAATGCCCACGCAGAAGCCCAGGCCCGAGCCCAGCACCCAGCCCAGGGCTACGGCGCGAACCACGGTTTGCACAAAGTCGGTTTGCAGCGTGCCCATATGTTCGCCAAAAGCAGCTGCTATCAGGCTGGGCGCGGGCAGCAGCACGCGCGGCACGTCTAAAGCGATGGTGAACAGTTGCCAGAAATACAGCAGCCAACCGCCAAACAGCAGCGCCGAGACGCTGGCGTAAATGCGAGGCCCGTCGATAGCGGCTAAGCGACGGATGCCGCTGACAGCCAGCAAGGCCACTACCAAGCTGGCGGCCCAGAAGGCGATGTCTTTGGGCGTGGTCGGGTCGGCCAGCGGGGAAAGCAGCAAGGCCCAGGCGCTGCCGATGCCGATCAGCACCACCAGCGCGCTGACGCGTAGATCGGGCGGGCGGTTTTGTACGTTCATGCTTGCCTGCGCCTTCCAAGCACCAGGGCTTCCAGGCCGGCCATCGAAGCAGTGAGCGCCAGGCCGACAAAGGCCGACATCACCAGCGCAGACCAAATTTGCACGGTTTGCCCGTAGTAGCTACCAGTCAGCAAGCGCGCGCCCAGGCCCGCTTGTGCGCCGGTGGGCAGCTCGGCCACCATGGCGCCGACCAACCCGGCGGCAATCCCCACGCGCAGCGCCGGAAACAAAAACGGCAGTGCGGCGGGCAGGCGCAGCATCCACAAAGCCTGCCAGCGCGTGGCGGCGTAGGTGTGCATCATTTCGGTTTCAATCACCTGCGGCGAGCGCAGACCTTGCACCATAGCCACGGTTACCGGGAAGAAACACAAATACATAGCGATCACCGCCTTGGGCGCCACGCCTGAAAAACCCATAGTGCCCAAAATCACCAGCACGATAGGCGCAATCGCCAGCACCGGAATGGACTGCGAAGCCACGATCCAGGGCAGCAGGGCTTTGTCCAGGGTGCGTGAATGCACGATGCACACCGACAGCACCAGGCCCAGCAGCGTACCCATGACAAAGCCCACCAAAGTGCTTTGCCCGGTCACGGCCACATGGAATAACAAATTACGCGGCGAGGTGACCGGCCAATCGACCAGGCTGCTGTACAAATCTAGCGCCACCTGGTGCGGCGCGGGCAGCACCGGGCGCTGCACTGTCATGGTGGCGGCCACTAGGTCTTGCCAAGTCCAGGCGCCTTTGGGTTCGAGCACGCGCTCAATCGCGCCGGGTGCGTTCAGGTACACCGTCAGCGCGTACCACAGGGCCAGCGTGAACAGCAGCACCACCGCAATCGGCAGGCCTTGTTCGGAAACGCGTTGACCCCAAGAGGGCGGCGGCGCGCTAGTCGTGGTGGCCATCGGCTAGTGCCTCGCGTACTTGGTGGGCCATGTCCATAAACTCTGGCGAGTCGCGCAGGCCCAAATGCCGCTCGTCGGGCAAGCTGGAATTGATGACGCGCACGATGCGCCCAGGCCGCGGCGACATCACCACGATGCGCGTCGACAAATACACCGCCTCGGCGATCGAGTGCGTTACAAACACGACGGTGCGCCGCTCGCGTTGCCAGAGTTGCTGCAATTGTTCGTTGAGCCGGTCGCGGGTGATTTCGTCCAAGGCGCCAAAGGGCTCGTCCATCATCAAGATGCGTGGCTCAAAGGAAAGCGCCCGCGCAATAGATGCCCGCTGCTGCATGCCGCCCGAGAGCTGCCAGGGGTATTTGTTTTCAAAACCAGTTAGGCCTACGCGCTCCAATTGCTCGCGGGCAATCGCATCACACTGGGCAGCGCTTTTACCCTGGATTTGCAAAGGCAGCTTCACATTGCCCAACACCGTTCGCCAGGCAAACAACGCGGGCGCTTGAAACACATAACCGTATGCACGCGCCAAACGCGCCTCGTGTGGCGACACGCCGTTGACCTGGACCGAGCCCGAGGTTATGTGCTCCAAGTCCGCAATCACGCGCAAGAGCGTGGTCTTGCCGCAGCCTGATGGGCCGATGAGTGACACAAACTCACCCGGCGCAATCGTCAGGTCAATGTCGGCCAGCGCATGGACCGGAGCCTGCTGGGGGTTGTAAATCAGTGAGGCCTGACGCACTTCTACGGCAGGAACCGGAGCAGGGCTGGACGCGGGGGATGCGATCATGTAAAAAAGTCTTAATCAAAAACGCGAAATAGCATCATGCCTGAAGGCGGTGCTGGCCGGGCGGCCTGGCATGTGCAAAGTGCTGGTATTTGCGGGGGCTTGGGCAATCAGTGTGCCACGCCGGTAAACGCGCAAGCGGGTAGCGCGCAGGCGGATGGCTTCCACCGGGTCGCTGGCCTGCAGTAAGACCATGTCCGCGTGGCAACCGGCGGCGATGCCATAGCCTTCCAAACCCAGCGCGCGCGCGGGGTGGGTGGTTACCGCGGCAAAGCATTGGGCCATGGCGGCCTGGCTGGTCATCTGGCCTACGTGCAGGCCCATGTGTGCCACTTCCAGCATGTCGCCGCTGCCTAGCGAGTACCAGGGGTCCATCGCGCAGTCTTGCCCGAAGGACACGTTCACGCCAGCGGCTAGCAACTCGGGCACGCGGGTCATGCCGCGCCGCTTGGGGTAGCTGTCGTGCCGGCCTTGCAAGGTGATGTTGATCAGCGGGTTGGCCACGACATGCAGGCCGCCTTCGGCAATCAAAGGAATGAGTTTGCTGACGTAGTAGTTGTCCATGCTGTGCATAGACGTAAGGTGCGATCCGGTGACGCGGCCTTGCAGGCCCAGGCGTTGCGTCTCAAAGGCCAGCGTCTCGATGTGGCGCGAATGCGGGTCGTCGGACTCGTCGCAATGCATGTCTACGCGCAGGCCGCGCTCTGCGGCCAATTCGCACAAAAGCTTTACGCTCAGTGCTCCGTCGGCCATGGTGCGTTCAAAGTGCGGAATGCCGCCGACCACGTCCACGCCTTTGTCCAGCGCGCGCTTGAGGCAGTCCATGTGCTCCTGCGGGCCGCTCTTGCCGCGCAACACGCCGTCTTGCGGAAAGGCCACTAGCTGCATATCGATGTAGGGCGCGACGCGGCGCTTCACTTCTAGCAGTGCATCGACCGCCAAGAGGCGCGGATCACACACATCCACATGCGTGCGTATGGCCAGCAGACCTTTGCCCACGGCCCAGTCGCAATAGGCCATAGCGCGGCCCACCAGGGCCTCGTGCGTCAGGTGCGGCTTGAGCTCGCCCCACAGTGCAATGCCCTCGAGCAGCGTGCCCGAGTCATTGACGCGCGGCAGGCCGTAGCTCAGCGTGGCGTCCATATGAAAGTGCGCGTCGATAAACGGCGGGCTGAGCAACTGGCCTTGCGCATCTACGCTCTCATGCGCCGGTGCTTGCAGGCTGGCTGACACTTCCGCTATGCGGCCGTCTTGCACCGCGACCGACATGCCGCTGCGGCCGTCGGGCAGGGTGGCATTGTGGATCAGTAGATCGAGCATTTAGCGTTCACCTTTGCGGTAGGGTTTCATCAAGGCTTGCGGATAGCTCGCCTTGCGTGCCACCAGCACCAATGCCAGTATGGACAGCACATAGGGCAGCATCAGGTACACCTGATAGGGTAGCACCGCTACACCGGACTGCTGCAGGCGCAGTTGCAGTGCATCAAAAAACGCGAACAGCAAAGCACCCAACAAAGCTTTGCCCGGACGCCAGGACGCAAACACCACCAGCGCCACGCAAATCCAACCGCGCCCGTTGACCATGTTAAAGAAAAAAGCGTTAAACGCGGACAGCGTGAGAAAGGAACCGGCCACGCCCATAAAGGCCGAACCCAACACAATCGCGCCGGTGCGCACGCCCACCACCGACACGCCCTGGCCTTCGGCGGCGTGTGGGTTCTCGCCCACCATGCGCACCGCTAGACCGACCGGTGTGCGGTACAAAACATAAGCCACGACCGGCACTGATACCAAGGCTAGCAGGGTCAGGGGTGTTTGCTCTGAAATTATGGGTAGCACAAGCCAATCCATTTCTTGGAAGGGTGTGATGGTGGGCGGTGTTGATACCTTGGGAAAACTCACGCGGTAGCCAAAATAACTCAGCGCAGTGGCCAGCAAGGTAATACCCAAGCCCGATACATGTTGCGAAAGTGCCAGTACCACGGTCAGAAACGCGTGCAACAAGCCCAGCGCCGCGCCAGTAAGCGCCGCCACCAGGACACCGCCCCACAGCCCGGCGCCCAAATAAACTGCCAGCCAACCGGTAAAGGCCCCGGCGACCATGATGCCTTCAATACCTAAATTCAAGACCCCCGCCCGCTCGCACAACAGCACGCCCAGCGTGCCCAAAATCAGCGGTGTGGCAATGCGCAGGACCGCCACCCAAAACGCCGGGTTGTTGAGGATGTCTACAAACTCGCTCATTTCCAGCGCACCCGGTACTGCGTTAGCAAGGTGGCCACCAGCACCGATATGAGCGAAGCGGCCACGATCACATCGGCAATGAAAGTGGGTACGCCCACGGCCCGGCTCATGCTGTCTGCGCCTACCAGCATGCCCGCTACAAAGACACTAGCCACCACCACCGCCAGCGGATGTAGCGCTGCCAACATGGCAATGACAATGCCGCTGTAGCCATAGCCCGGCGACATATCCAGCGTCAAATAACTGGTGCGTCCGGCCACCTCGATTGCGCCGGCCAGGCCGGCCAGTGCGCCTGATATCAGCGCCACCGCCACCATGGTGCGCGTGACCGGCACCCCGCAAAACGCAGCGGCGCGCGGATTGGCGCCCAAAGCTCGAATATCGAAACCCAGCACCGTGTATTTCATCAAAGCCCATAACGCCACTGCAAGCGACATAGCAAATAGCAGCCCGGTGTGCACCCGAGTTTGGGGAATGAGTTTGGCCAGCTCCAGTTCTCCCATCAGCGCGACGCTTTGCGGCCAGCCCATGGCGGTCGGGTCCTTCATCGGGCCGTCTAGCATCAGCGATACCAGCAGCAACACAATGAAGTTCAAAAGCAGCGTCGTTACTACCTCGTCAACACCCAGGCGCGCTTTCATGAGCGCAGGCCCCAGTAGCAACAATGCACCAGCGAGCGCGGCGCACAGCATCATCAAGACAAACAAGAGCGCAGATGGCAATGCAAGACCGGTGCCATCGTGCATGCCGCCCACCGCCACCGCCGCAAGCGCACCGACATACAGTTGCCCTTCGGCACCGATGTTGAACAGTCGGGCCTTAAAGGCCACCGTAGCTGCCAGCCCGGTGAGCATCAGCGGGATCGCGCGGGTGAGCGTTTCGCTCAGCGCGAACACCGAGCCATAGGCGCCCTGCAGTAGCAGCGCGTAGGTCTGTCCCACCGGTGCTCCGGCCCAACGCACCAGCAACGCGCTGACCAGCAAAGTGAATGCGACTGCGCCAATAGGCGCTAGCACTAAGGCCCACGCCGAGCTGTGTTGGCGCCTTTCAAGCCGCATGCGCCACTTCCTCTGCCCCGGCCATGGCCAGCCCTATGGATTCACGACTCCAGCCCAGCGCAGGCTTGGCTTGGCCCAGATGGCCGCCATGCATCACAGCTACGCGGTCGCCCAGCGTGAGCACTTCATCCAGATCGTCCGAAATCAGCAACACGGCTGCGCCTGCATCGCGCGCAGCGATAAGTTGCTCTTGCACATAGGCCACCGCGCCAATGTCCAAGCCCCAAGTAGGCTGGTGCGCGACGATGAGCTTGGGCGTGAAGGCGCGCGTGTCTGCATCGTCCAGGCTGCCGGGGTGCATCAAGGCGCGCCCCAGCACCAGCTTTTGCAAATTGCCCCCGGACAGCGAACGTGCGGGTGTAGTAGACCCGCCGCCACGCACGTCAAAGCGCGCTATCACGGCCTTGGCATAGGCCTGCGCCATGCGGCGCTTCACCCAGAACGCGCGCGAAAAAATGGGGCTGCGCAGGCGCTCAGAGACGGCGTTTTCCCAGACAGGTAAATCGCCGACCAGGCCCACACCATGGCGGTCTTCAGGAATACGCGCTACGCCCAAAGCCACCAACTCGGAAGGCGCTTGCGGCAGCGGCTGGCCCATCAATTCAATGCGCCCAGCCGCGATGCGGCGCGTGCCGCACAGTACCTCGGCCAGCGCGACTTGCCCATTGCCGGAGATACCCGCAATGGCCACGATTTCGCCGCTGTGCAGGGTCAGTGAAACACCATCGAGCCGCTCGCGGGCCGGCGCGGTGCTGACCTGGTTCAGCACGCATACGGCCTGTCCGGTACGCTGCGACGGTCGGCGTTGCGGTGGGCTGACTTCGTGCCCTACCATCCATTGCGCTAGCTGGGCTTGGGTGGTGCTGCGGGCATCGGCCTGCGCTACCAGTTTGCCTGCGCGCAGCACCGCTACCCGGTCAGAGACGCGCAGCACTTCGGCCAACTTGTGGCTTATAAAAATAATCGATAAGCCTTGGGCCACCATGTGCGCCAGCACCGCAAACAGCGATTCGCTTTCTTGCGGCGTGAGCACGGCAGTGGGTTCATCCAAAATAAGAATGCGTACGCCTCGGTACAGGGCTTTGAGTATCTCGACCCGTTGGCGCTCACCCACCGACAGCTTGGAAACCGGGGCGTCAGCGTCCACCGTCAGGCCAAATCGCTGGGCTACTTCGGCCAGCTTGTGGCGTGCCGCAGCGCGGCGTGTGTGTACTTGCCATAGCGATTCGGAGCCCATCATCACGTTGTCCAGAACGCTGAGGTTGTCCGCCAGCGTAAAGTGCTGGTGCACCATGCCAATGCCTGCTGCTAGCGCCGCTTTGGGGTCGCCCGCAGCCAGGGGTTTGCCAAACACGGTGATGCTGCCAGCGTCGGCCGTGTAGTGGCCAAACAAGATGGACACCAAGGTGGACTTACCCGCACCGTTTTCGCCTAAGAGCGCCAAAATTTCGCCCGCTTTGAGATCAAGCGTGATCGCGTCATTGGCGACCAAATTGCCAAAGCGTTTGCTGATGTTGGATAAGGAAAGAACGCGGTCGATCATAAAAAAACACACTCCGGGCTGCGGAGTGTGTTGGGTAGTGCCGTGAAGCGGGCGGTTCGCTTACTTGGCGGTCGATTTGGGTTGGTTATCGTCCACCTTGACGGTAAATTTGCCTTCCGTAATCGCCTTTTCCTTGGCGGCTACTTTGGCCACGATCTCGGCGGGTACTTTTTTCTCAAAAGTTCCCAGCGGCGCCAATGATGAACCTTTGTACTTCATCATTGAATACTGGCCATAGTCTTCGGCGGTGAATTTGCCGTCTTTTGCCAGTTTGATCGCGCGGTCAGCCGAAGGCTCGAAGTGCCATAGGGCGGAGGCCACTACCGTATCTGGGTATTGCGCTTGGGTGTTGATCACATTGCCAATGGCTAGCTTGCCTTTTTCTTTGGCGGCGTCAGAGACACCAAAGCGCTCGGCGTACATCACATCAGCGCCTTTGTCGATCATGGCAAAAGCGGCTTCTTTGGCCTTGGGTGGATCAAACCAGCTGTTGATAAAGCTCACGCTAAATTCGATCTTGGGATTGACTTCGAGCGCACCGGCCATGAAGGCGTTCATCAAGCGGTTCACTTCCGGGATCGGGAAGCCGCCGACCATGCCGATCTTGTTGCTCTTGGTCATGCCGCCAGCGATCATGCCCGACAGGTAGGCAGGCTCTTGAATGTAGTTGTCAAACACGCT
>CANJXV010000110.1 GCA_947478935.1 Comamonadaceae bacterium | reverse complement strand
CGCCAGCCTGGCGCAAACCCTGGTGATGGACCCGGACATCATCTTGATGGACGAACCTTTTTCGGCCCTGGATATCCAAACCCGCCAATTGATGGAGAACGAAGTCTTGGCGCTATGGCAATCGCGCAAAAAAGCCGTGCTGTTTATTACCCACGACCTGGACGAAGCGATTGCCATGAGCGACCGGGTAGTGATTTTGAGCGCTGGCCCGGCTTCGCATCCGATTGGTGAATTTGCGATTGATTTGCCGCGCCCGCGCGATGTGGCCGAGGTCAAAATGACGCCTGAGTTTGCCCGCCTGCACAAGGCCATTTGGGCGGTGCTGCGCGATGAAGTGCTCAAGGGTTATCAGCAGCAATTGCAGGTGGCTTGAATGGTAGTTTTACCTCTGCTGATGAACCACAAGCATTTACGGATCGCCGCTTCCCCGTCATTGCGAGGCCGAAGGCCGTGGCAATCCATGCCCTGTGGTTATATGACGCTCTTGCGTAGCTATGTCCAATAGCCATTCCACTGCAGCGCAGAGCACCACTAAGGCGCCAGGCCGTGTCCCGCTGCTGGTGTGGCAATTACTTTTGCTGTTTGCGCTGCTGCTGTTTTGGCATGTGATGACGCAGCCGGGCCTGATACCGCCCATGATGTTTGATAACGACCGGCAGGCGGCCTTCTTTTTTGGCCAACCCCATATGGTGGCGCAGCGTATATGGGCCTGGTTTGTGACCGATGCCGATATCTATCGCCATTTGCGCGTTACCTTGAGCGAAACGATTTTGGCTTTTGGCATCGGTGCTGCAAGCGGCTTAGCTGGTGGTTTGTGGCTGGCGCTGTCGCCACGCGTGTCGCAGGTGCTCGAGCCCTATATCAAGGCGTTTAACGCCATGCCACGTATTATTTTGGCGCCTATTTTTGGCGTGTGGTTTGGCCTGGGCATGGGCTCGAAGGTTGCGCTAGGCGTCACCTTGGTTTTCTTCGTGGTGTTTTTCAATGTCTATCAGGGCGTCAAAGAAGTCAGCCCCGTAGTCCTTGCCAATGCCCGCATGCTGGGCGCCAGCGGGCGGCAGTTACTTCGCTATGTCTACTTGCCCAGCGCCACCAGCTGGGTATTTAGCTCTTTGCACACCTCTGTGGGCCTGGCCTTTGTGGGCGCCGTCGTGGGCGAATACCTGGGCTCCAGCCAAGGCGTGGGCTATTTGATTTTGCAGGCCGAAGGCAGCTTTGACATTAACACGGTGATGGCCGGTATTGTGGTGCTGACCATGTTTGCCTTGGTACTAGACAGCCTGGTAGGCCGCATCGAAAAGCGCCTGATGAAGTGGCAGCCTAAGGCGGGGGAGACGGAGAAGCTGTAGTGCTTGCTTAGTTAAGCTTGCACCCAGCCGGAATCGCCCACGTTGTGCTTGGCTTCTCCGCCTTGAGGGTTGCAAGCACCGGCATATCTACCCTATCCCTGCCCACTAAGCGCTCCAGTTCATCGATGCTGACCAAGTAGTTATCGACGTTGCCAAGGGATGCCTGATTGGGGAAGTACCAGGCGATCGCGCGTGCGGCGCCGCTGATGGGGTCTGTCGTCACTATCGCTTTCCAAAAATATTCGGGCGTCGCAATGCCGTGGCTGCTAAGGAAGTAGTCATTGCCTGTATCTGTAAATACTACGCCGCCATACACGCGCAGCGGTGCGATATCGCGGTAGCACTCGGCAACGTTATCCGTGGCTTCCCAAAGGCCCTGGTTCAGGCTGGCCAATTGGGGCACGATATTGCTCATGAAATTTGCGCTTTGCAGGTACTGCGCGTTGGCGTCCATGGCATTTGAAGGTACTAAGTGTCCGCGGTCGTAGCCTGCATGCACACTGGAATAGCTTGTCGTGCTGCTTTGGCCGGCGCAGAGGCTTGGTAGTGCGGGGTCGGCGCTGTAGGTACTGGGGCGGGGTAAGTTGCCCGTATCGCGCTGCAGTGCATATTCAAATCGCAAAGCGGTATGCAAGGTGCAGTCGTAGCGCAGCACAAAACCGCCGTGGTCTAAAGTGATTACCCAGTCGCTATCGTAGGGCGCCGCCTCTCGCGGCGTGTCACCACCACCGCAAGCCCACAGCAATGTCGCAATGATGCAAAGCCCTAGCCCCCAGACCTTGCGCCGCTGCATGACTTAGGGGGCGATCCCTTGGTAAATAGGCGCTCAGGGCAACAAGCGCAAAAACATCATCACAAACAGCGCTAGCTGCCCGGCCCAAAATATCGCACGCAGATGCACTTGAAGGCTACCGGTGCCCCACAAATGCATTAACGACTGTGCCACGCGGCAGTAAAACACGCAGGCGGCCAGGACGTCTATCGAAGCGAGCTTGCCCTGCGTGGCGGCGACCAGAACCAGCACCGCAAAAATGGGCAGGTTTTCTAGGCAATTGGCATGCGCGTCAGCAATGCGACGCGCCAGCGCAATGTCATCGTCCGGCATAGCACCGCGAGGCCAGTGGGTGATGGGCCTACCTTGCAGAATGCGCAAGCCGCGGTACAACAATATTCCCATCACCAGGGCGAGTGTCCAGCCGGTGAAAGCCAAAAGTGCTTGGATTGCTGTCATCGAAATTCCCCTTGTGTGGTGGTGAAAAATCTTTTGCGAGGTGAGGTTTAATACGCCGCCACCACCCCATCGCTGCGCGGATCCGCAGCGCCCAAGTACAAGCCATTGCCTTGGCGCACGATAGCCCCCGCGTGGCCCATGGTGTCGCTGTAATCGTTCAGCACTTCTACATCATGCCCGGCGCTTGAAAGGGTTTGCAGCACTTGCGGGTCAAAGCGGTTTTCAAACTTGAGGGTGGTAGTTTCCTGGCCCCAAGTTTTGCCCAGCAGCCAGCGCGGCGCGCTGACGGCTTGTTGCAAAGTCTGGCCGTAAAACGCATAGCGGCTGAACACGGCCGACTGGCTTTGTGGCTGGCCGTCGCCGCCCATATTGCCATAGACCATATGGCGCCCGTCATCAAAGCGCGCATGCGCCGGGTTGAGGGTGTGAAACGGTTTTTTGTGTGGCGCTAAGGCCAGGTGCGAAGCACTGTCCAGCGAAAAGCTGGAGCCCCTGTTTTGCCACGCCACACCGGTATCCGACAAGACCACGCCCGAGCCAAACTCCCAGTACACGCTTTGGATGTAGCTGACCATGCGGCCCGCGCTATCGGCAGTACCCATCCAAATCGTGTCACCGGGGATGCTGCGCTCCGGCCAGGGCAGGGCTTTGTGCATGTCCACCGCCTCCACGCATTGATCGATAAAGGCGTCGCTTAAAAACTGTTGCGGCGTCACGCCCATGGCGGCCATGGTGGCCGGGTCGGCGACATAGCGGTTGCGCACTTTGAAGGCTTGCTTAGTGGCTTCTACCAGCGCGTGTAAATAGGGCGCACCGTCGGCCTCGCGGATACCATGGCGCAGCCGCAGCCGGTCAAAAATCGCCAAAATCATGAGGGACGCAATGCCTTGCGTAGGCGGCGTCATATTGAACAAAGTGGCTCCGCTGACTTTGACGCTGAGCGGCTGCACGCTGCTGGCGTGGTGGGCATGCAAATCCGCCAAGCGTAAGGGGCCGCCTAGGCGTTCGTGCTCGGCGCCAATGGCTGCGGCCACGCTGCCCCGGTAGAAATCATCCAAGCCTTTATCGGCCAAAGTTTGTAAGGTCGCGGCCAGCGCAGGGTAGCGGCGTAGGGTGTCTACTTGGGGCACGGCTGCGCTGTGGCCCGCGCTTTGCGCCGGGTCTAAAAATTGCCCTTCAAAGCCCGGCACCTTGGCCAGTTCCGGTAAAAATTTGGTGGTGAAATTGACCTGGCTTTGCGTCACCGGCGCGCCTTCGCGGGCGTACCAAATCGCGTCTTGCAATAGGCGCGATGTGGGTAATGTGCCGCCCATGCGTGTGCTGTGGGTCAGCGCCTCTTGCCAGCCCGAAATCGCACCGGCTACCGTATTGGCCGCCAGCGGGCCGCGCCCTGGAATGGCTTGCAGGCCTCGGCTGGTATAAAACTCTATAGTCGCGGCCCCCGCTGCACGGCCACAGGCATCGATGGCAACCGGCGCTTGGCCAGGCTCTGAAATCAGCCAGAAGCCATCGCCACCGATGGCGTTCATATGCGGATACACCACGGCTATCGTGGCCGCAGCGGCGACCATCGCCTCGATGGCATTGCCGCCTTCGCGCAGCACGGCGCAGGCGCTACCTGCTGCCAGGTGGTGGGGAGCGGTCACCATGCCGCGTGGGGATGTCAGGGTTTGGCGCATCGGGCTCTTTCAGTCATTCAAAAATTGCTGGGCCATCGCGTCCAGCGCCTTGGCGTAACAGGCCATGGGCACGCGCACAATGCCGGCACCGATCTGGCCCACGCCAGCTTGCTTGTGCGCAATGCCGGTGGTCACCACAGGGCGAATGCCGGTGTCCAATACTTTGCGCACGTCGATGCCGCAGGGCGCACCCTCAAAGTCCAAGGCCGGCAGGCTGAGCGCCGGGTTTTTAGTCACCGTGATTTCGTACATCTCGCGGCTGTAGCGCACGGCGTCGCTCACCGAGCCACCGGCCAACAGTGTCAAGGCCGGTGAGGCTGCAAACGAGCAGCCGCCTAAACCGGCGGTCTCGGTGATGGCGCTGTCGCCAATGTCCGGGCAGGCGTCCTCTTGTTTGAAGCCGGGAAAGAACAAGCCTTGGGGCAAGTCCGAGGTGGCGGTAAACCACTGCTTGCCCAGGCCGCTGATGCGCAGGCCGGTTTCGGTACCGTTGCGCGCGGTGGCGGTGACTACCGAGCTAAAGGGCACCCCATGCGCCGCGTCCATAATGGCTTTGCACGAGGCCATGGAGTAGTTCAAGAAAAATTGCGATGTCTTGGCCACAAAGTCCAAGCTCTGGTGAATGTGGTCTTGCGACAAGCCTTTGTGTTCTGCCGCCAGCGGTACCGCCAAGGTCATAAAAAACAAGGCGGTCGATGCTGCATTACGGCTGTGTACTTCGTCGCCCATCAAGAGCGCTTGCGATTGGATCGCTTTAAGGTCGATACCGCCGGTCTTATCAAAGTTGTGGCGTACCGCCGCTTTGAGCACCGGGGCCAACACGTCTTCAAACCATTTGAGTTTTTGTAACACATCGGGCCCGTTAGCGCCAAAGCGCAGGCAGCGGCCAATGCCTTCGTTGATATTGGTGTAGGCCACGTTGCCATGCGTGGCATCGCGCACTTGGATCAAAGGCATAGATGCGCTGATGATGCCGGTCATCGGCCCGACGGCACAGAAGTCATGGCATTGCGCAAATTCGATATCGCCGCGCGCCAGCATTTTTTGCGCTTGCTCGGGTGTTTTGGCCCAGCCTTCGTAGAGCACCGCGCCGATCATGGCGCCGTGCATGGGGCCGCACATAGCGTCCCAGGCCACCGGCGGGCCTGCGTGCAGCAAGAGGCGGGTGCCTTTCATTTCGGGCCACACGCCGTCGGCGCGCATCGCAATGTCTTCCCACATAGGGCGCGATTGGATGATGCGCTTGCAAGCCTCTGCGTTGGCGGCGCTTATGCGCGCATCGTCCATCAGGCGCGCCAAGTTCCAGGCCAGCAGCGGGTCGGCATTGCCCGGCGGGCGCCAGGGCAGATGTTCCACTTTGCCGCCGTGCTGGCTGATACTTTCGTTGAAGCCATCGATGCCGATATTGAGCACAATGGGCGCTTGGGTAAGTAAGGTGTTGGTGCTTATAGTCATGATCGCTTGGCAGGAAGCTCAGGGTTTAAGAGGGTCAGCAATACACCGGCCAGCATATCGCCGCCCGAGCTGGCGCCGATGCGCAGCAGGCCTTGCACTGCTTCGGAGATAGCAGGCATTTGCTGCAAGTGCATGGCGTCAAATAGTTCGTGCAAGGCGCGGTAGCTGCTGCCTTGCAATAAATCGTCTAGCAAGGCCGCGCTGATCGGATTACTGGCGCTTTGCGCGGCGCGACTGATGCGGGTGCGCAGCGCCGGCATAGCAGCTTGCCAGTGTGGCACAGGCGCATGGCGCAGGGTAAAAAGCACAGCGCCCACCAGGTCATCGCCGCTAGGTGTCAGGCCCACGCCCAAGCCGAGCAGGCGCAGGCAGGCGGCTTCAAAAGCGGATAAGTCTTGGGTGCGTAGTGCCTGAGCGAGATCGTGCAGGCGCTGATGCGCAAGGTTCAGCGGGAAGGGCAAAGCCTCACCGCCCAGCCAGGCCAACAGTCCGGGGCGTGTTGGGGTTTGCAGTGTCTGCCAGGCCAGTGCAGCGCCCTTACGCAAAGTCTGCGCTTCGTAGTGCGCAGGCGTGGCTTGCCAAGGCTTCGCGAAGTTGCGCGGATGATCGCTGTGCGGGGTATCACCGATCCAAACGATGCGCCCGTCCCAGAGCGCGTAGTGCGTGCTTTCAAAGCCGGGAACGCGCGCCAGTGCCAGGGTGTCGGTACTCACGGCTGGGACGTTTGCATCGTGATGTGCGTACCCGCGCGCCCCATCAAAGCTTCAAATGCCTGCTCCAACGAAGTGATGATCACTTCCCCCTCGTGGTTGGCATTGGGCAGCTCTTGCAGGTAGCTCATGGCCGCGTCGATTTTGGGGCCCATGCTGCCAGCCGGAAATTGGCCTTGCGCGCTGTAGTCGCGGGCCTGGGCCAAAGTCATGTGGTCCAGCCAGCGCTGCGTGGGCTTGTTGAAGTCCAGGGCCACGCGGTCCACGCCGGTGAGCATGATCAAAGCGTCTGCATGCAAATGCGCGGCCAGCATGGCACTGGTCAGGTCTTTGTCGATGACGGCCGCCACGCCGGACCAGTGCCCGTCCGCACCATGCAGCACCGGCACGCCGCCGCCGCCGCAGGCGATCGGAATCACACCGGCATCGAGCAACGCGTCGATGGTTTTGAGGTCGAGTATTTTTTTGGGTTTCGGGCTGGCCACCATGCGCCGCCAACCGCGCCCAGAATCTTCAGCGAAATGCCAGCCGGTTTTTTGCGCCATGTCGCGCGCGTCGGCTTCGCTAAAAAACTTGCCTACCGGTTTAGTCGGGTTGGCAAAGGCCGGGTCGTCGGCATCGACTTCCACTTCAGTCACTACGCAAGACACCACAATATCCATACCGCTATCGACCAGCACATTGGCAAAACTTTGTTGCAGCATATAGCCCATGCCGCCTTGCGAATGCGCGACGCATACATCCATGGGCATGGGTGGTAATTCGTCGGCGGTACGCGCCATGCGGTACAGGATATTGCCCACCACCGGCCCGTTGCCATGCGTGAGCACCAATTGCCAACCGGCGCGAATGATCTCCACCAAATGCCCGCAAACTTGGCGCATCAAGGCCAGTTGCTCTTCGGCCGTACCCTTGATAGTGGGCGGGTAGGCCGCATTGCCACCCAGTGCCACCACCACCCGTTTGCGCGCCAGGGCTTGGGGCTGGTTCATCGCAGCCACTGCCCGGCCAGCCATGCCGCGTTCGCGCTATTGCCCGCCAGCACCATACCGGCCTTGCGCAGCAAGGCCTCTTGCTGCGACAACACTTGCGGATCGACCTCGGTGCCGCACACAAAGCCGATGATGGCCAATTGCCGCCCGCGTTTGCGGGCTAATGCTTTGGCTTGCACGATGGCGCTGGCAAGTTCGGCAGCCGGGTTGCGGTGCGCACCCCAGCCGATCACCACGTCCAGCAAGATGACGCGCACTGACGGGTCGGCCGCCTCCATCAGTAAGCGCTCGATGCGCGCCGCCTGGTCGATCATGGGGTGCGGACGGCCTACGGTAAATGCGTCATCGCCCAGGTCCAGGGCGCTGTGTTCGCGGCTCGCCTGGCGTGGCTTGGACAGGTTCAGCGCGGGGTCTAATGGCACGTTGGACCAGACCTTAATTCCGGCCTGCGCCCACAGGCTTTGCGCCTCGGCAGTGAAGGTGCCACCGGCGTACAGCGCCCGCAAGTACTTTTGGCTTTTGGCAAACACCGGTTTGCGCGGCAGTGGGTAATGCGCTGGGGCCT
>CANJXV010000109.1 GCA_947478935.1 Comamonadaceae bacterium | reverse complement strand
TGGGGTAGCCCGTGGATGCTGGCGGGTATCGCTTTGATGGGCATCGCGCAGCACAGTTTGTTTATCCTTTCGCACGAGGCGGCGCACTACCGTTTGTTGTCGCACCGTGGTGCCAATGATGTGCTGGGCCGCCTGATCGGGATAAGCAGCGGCGTATCCATGTGCACCTACCGCGTCACGCACCGCTTGCACCACAACAACCTGTACGGCAGCGAAGACCCCGATACGGCCATCCACGGCGGCTACCCGCGCGGCAAAGCCTATTTGCTGCGCAAACTGGCGCAGGACGTGGTCGGCTGGAATGCCTGGAAAACCTATGCGTATTTCTTTGGCGCCCCCGCGATCAACGAAGACACGCGACGCGCTATACGCCCGCTGGACGATACCTCACCGCAACTGCGCAAGGCGGCGCGCCAAGATCGCTACTTGGTGGTCGGCGCGCATATCGCCCTGCCGATTGCCGCGTATGGTCTGGGTGGCTGGCATGGTCTCTCGGTCTATCTGGTGGTATGGATAGTACCTTTGATGACAGCGCTGCAACCAATTTTGCGCCTACGCGCGGTGTGCGAGCATGGTGCCGTAAGAGATTTGTCCTCGCCCTTAACGGCGGCACGCAGCAACCGCACGTTTGGTAGCAGTACAAACCGAGTGCTGGGTGCGCTCCTTTTTCCGCACCATGTGAACTACCACTTAGAGCACCATTTGTACCCCGCGGTACCCCACTACCACTTGCCGGCGCTGCACCGCGCATTGCAAGCGCGCGGGGTGCTAGAAGGCGCCGAGGTGCGTGACATACCGGACACCTTCAACATGATTTTTGCAGCGCGTAAATCCAAAGCCTCCGCAGGAGCCGCCCATGTCTGAATCCGCATCGATACCGGTTTTGCACCACTACAAAATATCTCCGTTTTCAGAAAAAGTGCGCTTGGTGCTGGGCTACAAAGGACTGACCTGGCGCAGTGTAACGGTGCCCAGCATCCTTCCCAAGCCCGATGTGCTGGCCCTTACTGGCGGCTACCGCAAAACGCCTTTTCTGCAAATCGGCGCCGATATCTATTGCGATACCGCACTGATTTGCGACGTGCTGGAGCATTTGCAGCCGCAGCCTAGTCTGTATCCCCCGGCTAGCAAAGGCGTGGCCCGTGTGTTGGCGCAGTGGGCCGACAGCACTTTGTTTTGGGCGGCGATGGGCTACAACCTCAGCGCAAAAGGTGCCGCTGCTTTGTTTGCCAATGCGCCACCCGAGGCGGCGCAGGCCTTTAGCGCGGACCGTGCTGCCATGTCCGGCGCTATGACGCGCCTGCGGTCCGGTGAAGCCAGTGGCGTCTACAAGTCGTATTTGCGGCGCTTGTCGCACATGTTGGATGGACAGACATTTTTGCTGGGCGATGCCCCTTGTGTCGCCGACTTTGCGGCCTACCATTCTTTGTGGTTTACGCGTCAGGTGGTGCCGGTGATGGCCGGTATTTTGGACGCCACGCCTGCCGTATTGGCCTGGATGGACCGCATGGCCGCTTTGGGCCAGGGCTCCTCCGAAAAATGGAGCGCCGAGCAAGCGATTGCGCTAGCCCATAGCAGCGCGCCAGCGGCCTTGCCGGCATCCGATGTTTTTCAGGACGACCATGGCATTGCCCTGGGCACTATCGTGACGGTTGCCGCCGAGAGCTTCGGCCAGGAAGCCACACAAGGTATTTTGTTGGCCGCCACCCGCACCCGCTACACCCTGCGCCGCGAAGACCCGCGCGCGGGTTCGGTGCATGTGCACTTTCCGCGCATCGGCTATGTGCTGCGCGCAGTTGCTGCGTAGATTTTTTAACTCACTGATAGGACGCTTTGCATGATCTCGGACTTTAGGAATAAGACGGCGGTACTCACCGGTGCAGGATCAGGCTTTGGCTTGGAATGCGCGCGCATCGGTGCCAAACTGGGAATGAATTTAGTGCTCGCCGATGTGCAGCAAGACGCGTTGGACCGTGCTGTGGCCGAGATGCAGACTGCGGGCGCGCAAGTGCTGGGAATGCGCGTGGACGTGTCCAAGGCCGACCAGGTAGAGGCTCTGGGCGCCGCCACGATGGCACGCTTTGGTGCGCCGCACTTTGTGTTTAACAACGCGGGCGTAGGTTCGGGCGGCCTCATATGGGAAAACAGCTTGCAAGACTGGGAGTGGGTCATCGGTGTGAATCTTATGGGCGTAGCCCATGGCATCCGCGTATTCACTCCCATGATGCTGGCCGCTGCCGACAAGGACCCGGCCTTTCAAGGCCACATCGTCAACACCGCCAGCATGGCCGGGCTGCTCAATGCGCCAAACATGGGTATTTACAACGTCAGCAAACACGCCGTGGTGAGCATGACCGAAACCCTGTACCAGGACTTGGCGCTGGTGACCGACCAGATCAGCGCCAGCGTGCTCTGCCCGTTCTTTGTGCCTACCGGTATAAGTGCCAGCCACCGCAACCGGCCCGAGGGCATGCAAGGCGTTCGCCCCACGCGCAGCCAGATGATTAGCCAGGCCATGAGCGACAAGGCTGTCAACAGCGGTAAAGTGTCCGCAGCCGAAGTGGCGCAAAAAGTGTTTGATGCGATTGGCGCCAATCAGTTTTACATCTACAGCCACCCTAAATCCATAGGTTCGGTGCAGGTGCGCATGGAAGACATTTTGCTCTCGCGCAACCCCACCGACCCGTTCGCGCACAAGCCCGAACTGGGCGTGGATCTGCGAAAAGCGCTGCGCGCCTAGGGCGCTGGCAGGGGCCGCTTAAAAAAGTGGTCAAATACCTCACCTCGTTTTCAATTTATCAGGAAAAATTCTCATGGGCAATTCCATCGTTACCGAAGCAGACCGTAAAGCCACCCCCGCACCCAAACCCCCATCCGGCATGAGCTCGCGCACTGGTGGCCACGGTCAACGCGTCAGCTTGGAGCGCGGTGTTTCCACCCGCAGCAAGAAAAATCCGGGCAAGCGTGCTAAAAAAGGCGGCTAAAGGCGGCTCGGCTTCTCTAAATTTGTGAAGCTGAGGAAAGCTTCTCCTGTCATGGCAAGCTATCTTGGCCGTCCAGCGCATAAGCTGCCACAGCTCGTTCAAGAGAATGAAGCTAGGGAGAACACACTTATCCGCGAATATTTCGGCCAAAAGAGCTATTGCCGGCTGTTTCTTTATTTCAAAAAGCCAAACTTTGGAAAAGAATGTACGTGAGCATTTGGTTTAAAAAAATAGCTTCTGCAATTAGGCATCGCACGACTAAGCCCTTCTTGGTTCTTTGAAGCTAAATTTCATCCATTGATCATCACCAATTTTCCCATCACCGCGCGCGAGCCCATGTGCGCATACGCAGCTTTAAGTTCGGACATGGGCATGGTGCGGTCGATGACAGGTTTGATCTTGCCCTGCGCGTACCACTGGGCCAGTTCGGCCATGGCAGCCATGCTTTTTTGCGGTTCGCGTTTAGTGAAGTCGCCCCAGAACACGCCAACGATGGACGCCCCTTTGAGCAGCGCCAGGTTCAGGGGCAGGGCGGGTATGGGTCCCGCGGCGAATCCGATGACCAGGTAGCGTCCGCGCCACGCGATGGAGCGAAATGCCGGTTCGGCAAAGTCGCCGCCCACCGGGTCGTAAATTACATCCGGGCCTTTGCCACCAGTTAAGGTTTTGATGGCTTCGCGCAAGTTTTCAGTGCTGTAGTTAATCGTCTCGTCGGCGCCGATGCTGCGGCACAGCGCACATTTTTCGTCGGTTGAAGCAGCGGCGATGACCCTCGCCCCGGCGGCCTTGGCGATCTGTATAGCCGAAGTGCCCACACCGCCAGCCCCACCCAGCACCAGCACGGTTTCCCCCGCCTTTAGCGCAGCGCGGTCGATCAGCGCATGGTGTGAGGTGGCGTAAATCATGATGAAGGCGGCGGCGTCCACCATAGGAAAGCCCGGTGGCAGCGGCATGCACAGCATGGCCGGCGCAATCGTGTGGGTGCCAAAGCCGCCAGTTCCGCTCAAGCAGGCGACGGCTTGGCCGACTTTCAGGTGCTTGACGCCGTCGCCTACGGCTTCGATAGTGCCCGCGTATTCCGAGCCGGGCACAAAAGGCAGCGGCGGCTTCATTTGGTATTTGTTTTGCACGATCAGCAAGTCAGGGAAGTTCAGGCTGGCGGCCTCGATGCGTATCAGCACTTCACCGGCCTTCGGGCTGGGGGTGGGCAGTTCTTTCCAGGTGAGTGCCTCGACACCGATGGGGTTTTCGCAAAGCCAAGCGTGCATACAAATTTCTCCAACAAAACGCGGATGATAGAGGGCCTCGCAGCACGCTGTTGCAGTGGTCTTGTCTCTCGCGCGACGACACTCCTAGCGCATGCGGCAGTGGATTGCGCGGACTGCCCCCGCCATAGCGGCGCTTGAAGGCGCACACCTACAATCAACCAACCATGAAAATACTTATCTCCAACGACGATGGCTTCCAGGCCGCAGGCCTTATCGCTTTGTACGAAGCGCTAAAAGATGTGGCCCAGGTCGAGGTCATCGCGCCCGAGCTGAATAACAGCGCCAAGTCCAACGCCCTCACCCTGAACGCGCCGCTATATGTCCACCGCGCCGCTAACGGCTTTCGCTATGTGAACGGCACCCCGGCCGACTGTGTGCATATCGCACTATCGGGCTTGCTGGACTATCGCCCCGACTTGGTGGTATCGGGCATCAACAATGGCGCCAACATGGGCGACGACACGATTTATTCCGGCACCGTAGGCGCGGCTATGGAGGGTTATCTTTTCGGCATCCCGGCCATAGCTTTCTCGCAGGTGGACAAGGATTGGGTGGAATTGGCCTCTGCCGCGCGCAAAGCCCGCGATCTGGTCTTATCCATGCAGGCCAACAAGCTGATCACCAGTGCGCCGTGGTTGCTCAATGTGAATATTCCCAACCGGCCCTATGCCGACATTGGCGGCACCAAGCTCTGCCGTTTAGGTAAACGCCATGCCGCTGAGCCGGTGATCACCCAAAAAAGCCCTCGCGGTGAAACCATGTACTGGATTGGCGCAGCAGGCCCGGCCAAGGACGACGCACCGGGTACCGACTTTCATGCCACCCAGCAAGGCCATATGGCGATTACGCCCTTGTCCGTGGACCTGACCGATCACCAAGCCCTCACTTACTGGGCACAAAGCATGGCGCACATGGGCGGCGCATGAAAGAGCGGCCCAGCTTTCCGGCCCGTATGCCGGCCAGCGTGTCGGTCAAAAAAGCGAAGCCTGGCCCCGCGCCCAATTTGCCGCAAGGCCTGGGTATGGACTCCAGTGCAGTGCGTCGTCGGATGGTGGAAAAGCTAAGGGCGCAAGGGCTCAACGATCCATTAGTTCAACAAGCTATGGGCGCGGTGGAGCGTCACCGCTTTGTCGACAGTGGCCTGGTCAACCAGGCCTATGAGGACACCAGCTTGCCTATCGGCCTGGGGCAGACCATTTCCAAGCCCAGCGTGGTGGCGCGCATGATCGAGCTGCTACGCAAGGGCGTGGACGGACGCATGGGGCGGGTGCTGGAGATTGGCACCGGCTGCGGCTACCAAGCGGCGGTGCTCAGCCAATTGGCGACCGAGGTCTATAGCATCGAGCGCCTGCGCGGCTTGCACGACAAGGCGCGCGACAACCTGCGGCCTTTGCGCCTAGCGAGCGTACATTTGCTGTTTGGCGACGGGATGTTGGGCTATCCGGCGGGTGCGCCTTATGCGGCCATCATTGCAGCGGCGGGCGGCGAGGCGATTCCCCAGGCCTGGATTGACCAGTTGGCGGTCGGTGGGCGCCTAATTGCACCGGTTTTGGGCAAAGCAGGCGCTGGGGGTGCAATACCCGGTGTGGCCAAAGGGCAATCCCTGGTGGTGCTGGACAAGACGTCTCAAGGTGTGCGCCAGACGGTGCTAGAGGCCGTGCACTTCGTGCCCCTAAAATCGGGCGTTGCTTAAAGCCGAAAATAGGGAAAAATTTATGTATTTCAAAGACTTGAAAAATATATCTAAAGTTTTTTCGTGGTTTCTAGTTTGCTCGGCGACGCTGCTTGTGTCCGCCTGTGGCAGTAAGCAATTGCGGCCAGCCCCGGTGGAGGACCGCAATGCGCCGGTCGCCCGCAAAAATGCTGCTGAGAGCATGGAGGGGGCGCCGGCCTCCAAGACCGCTCAAGCTGCTTCTGGCAATGCCGACCAATCTGCCCCATCCCCATCTCCCGCCGCCGCGCCAGGCGCGGAAAACGCCGGTAAGCCGGGGTACTACACCGTCAAACAAGGAGACACGCTTGCTCGCATTGGCTTGGAGGCCGGGCAACCCTATCGCGATATTGCACGATGGAACAACCTAGACAACCCAAATCGGATCGAGACGGGTCAGGTGCTGCGAGTAATCCCGCCAGGCGCACCGGAGGAGGGCGCGGTTAGCCGCCCAGTGGCAGCCTCGAAAGCTTCGGCGACTGCGCTGCCACCAGCGGGCAAGCCTGCTCAGGCCACTAGCGCCTCTGGTGCTGCGGCGACTTCACCGGCCGCTTCGGCCAGTGCGCCCGCGGTGGTGGCCACGCCGGCCACTGTGGTGGAGGACGATGTCTCCTTCATCTGGCCGGTGCGCGGCGACATCGTGGCGACTTTCGACGAAGCCAAAAACCGTAAAGGCCTGGATATCGGCGGCGTAGCCGGGGCGCCCATATTGGCTGCGGCTGACGGCAAAGTGGTTTACGCCGGGTCAGGCTTGCGCGGCTACGGCAATCTAATCATCGTCAAACACAGCGCCACCTACCTGACGGCGTATGCCCACAACCAGACCCTGCTCGTGAAAGAGGAGCAGGCCGTCAAGCAGGGCCAGAAAATTGCAGAAATGGGTAGCAGTGATGCCGACCAAGTCAAGCTGCATTTTGAAGTGCGCAAATTGGGTAAACCGGTGGACCCGGCCAAATACCTACCGATTCGCTAACACGCAGGTGGCCCACGCCGCCTCCAACCCGGGTTGAAATGGATGTCTGACACTAAGGCGCTTGCGCCTGCTTCCCAAGCTTCCAAGATTGATACCTCAACGCTTGGCGCCCAGCCCACGTATGTGCCGGACCCGGCGCAGCTTGCAGCAGCGCTTGGCCTGCAAGAACATTTGAGCGTGCTGAGCTTAGACCTAGAAGGCCAAGGCGTTGCGCACCGGGCCGATGGCAAGGTGGTGTTTATTGACGGCGCTTTGCCCTATGAAGTGGTAAGTGCCCGCATCCATCGCAGCAAGTCTAGTTTTGACAAGGGCACGCTCACCCAACTGCACCGCGAGTCCTCGCAGCGCGTGGTGCCGCACTGCCCGCATTTCGGCCTGCACGAAGGTGCTTGCGGCGGCTGCAAGATGCAGCATTTGCATCCGGCGGCGCAGGTGGCGGTCAAGCAAAGAGCCTTGGAAGACCAATTCCGCCACATCGGTAAATTGCGCCCTGATCGCATCTTGCGCGCGATTGAAGGCCCCGCTTGGGCTTATCGCTACCGCGCCCGTTTGTCGGTGCGCTTTGTGCGCAAAAAAGGCGCGGTGCTGATTGGCTTTCACGAACGCAAAAGCCATTTTGTCGCGGACATGAAGCGTTGCCCGGTGCTGCCCGAGCATGTCAGTGACATGCTTTTGCCTTTACGCGACTTGATTGCGTCCATGGATGCGGTGCAGCATATTCCCCAAATTGAAATGGCTATTGGCGACCGGGGCGGCACCGGCACTTTGGACGCGCAGGGGGATGTGACAGCGCTGGTCTTGCGGCACCTGTTGCCCCTGAGCGATACGGATCTTGTTCGTTTGCGCGCGTTTGCATTGGCGCGACCGGGCCTGCAATGGTGGTTGCAAGCCAAGGGCCCGGATACCATCGTATTGCTTGATCCAGCCGATGAGGCCCGCACCGGCGCTTTAGCTTACAGCCTGCCGGATTTTGGCATCACCATGCCGTTTCGACCGACCGATTTCACGCAAGTCAATCCGCACATCAACCGGGTGCTGGTGGCGCGTGCGCTTTCGCT